>NZ_JBSXOB010000063.1:0-249142 GCF_056857915.1 Marinobacter sp. B-12
AGCCTTCGAGTTCCAGTTGATCGTTTACGGTCAGATTAAATGGGGCTGCGGGCTTGGGCACAATGGAAACCTATGCTTGCTGATCGATGAGTTCCCATTATAACCTTTATGAGACAGCGAATTAACCGAACGGAACACTAGTAATAAGGCATTTAAAGTACCGAGTTTCTCTGCGCTGCCTGGGGCGGTCTCAGTTTAAACATTGCTATCTGCTTCGATGATTCGTTAAGAACGCAGGCGGAAATATGTCCGGGTTATCCATTGTTCCGCGGGCATTTGAGAATGTCCGCGGAACAATGGTTCAAACCAATTGAGCGGCTACCACCTTAGATCGGATTCTGCAGCAGGCTGTTTGGGGTACATCTAAACACTAAGTGCGGTTTCGACCTTTTCCAGATTCTGGTCCAGTTCTTCGGAGCTGCCATCAAAGTGAACCTGTCCTTTCACCACCACCACATGACGGTCACAGAGCTTTTTCAGCGCCTTGATGTTCTTGTCCACGATCAGTGTGGAAATGCCCGACTCACGAATGGTGGCAATCACGTTCCAGATGTCCTGGCGGATCAGCGGCGCCAGACCTTCGGTTGCCTCGTCCAGAATCATCAGTCGGGGATTGGTGACCAACGCGCGACCGATCGCCAGCATCTGCTGCTCGCCCCCGGACAACTCCGTACCCAGGTTTGACAGGCGCTCCTGAAGGCGCGGAAAGGTATCCATGACCCGATCGAAATTCCAGCCGGTGTTGCCGTTGCTGTCGGGGCGGGCGGCCATTTGCAGGTGTTCCTTCACCGTCAGATTGTGGAACATGCCCCGGCCTTCGGGAACATAGGCTATGTCGCGGCGCATCCGCTTCCAGGTCGGCAGGTTGCTGATGTCCTGTCCGTCGAAATACACATGACCACTGCGGGGCGGCACGATGCCAAGAATGGACTTGAGCGTGGTGGTCTTGCCCATGCCATTACGCCCCATCAGGCTCATGGACTGCCCCTTATCCAGCCGGAACGACAGATCGTGAAGGATGTGGCTTCGGCCATACAGGGTGTTGAGGTTTTTAACTTCCAGAAGACTGTTGCTCATGCCGCTTCCTCCTCGTCTTCCTTGCCCAGGTAGGCTTCTTTCACCCGGGGCTCGTTACGTACTTCATCCACGGTGCCGGTGATCAGATGGGTGCCGTTGTCCAGTACGGTCAGCTGGTCGGAGAGCTCGAAGATGGCATCCATATCGTGTTCCACCAGCACAATGCTGTAGGTCTGCTTGAGTTCGTTCAGCAGCTCGATAATGCGCTGGGACTCCTCGTGACCCATGCCCGCCATAGGCTCATCCAGCAGCAGGATGCAGGGGTCGGTTGCCAGCACCATCGCCAACTCAAGCTGGCGTTGCTCACCGTAGGATATTTCCGCTGCGACGGTGTGGATGCGGCTATCGAGCCCCACCTGGCACAGCGCTTTTTCAGCCGCTTCCCGAACCAGTTTGTTGGAATGCCGCGACGCGAACAGATTGAAGCTGCCGGTGAAGCGGCGTTGAGCGGCTACGGCGCAGTTTTCCAGACAGGTGACATCGGCGTAGATGTTGGTTTTCTGGAAACTGCGGCCAATGCCCCGGCGCACAAATTTCCAGGGTTTCATGCCCTCAATCTGATCGCCCTTGTGGAAAATACACCCGCTGGTCGGTTTCAGTGTGCCGCACAGCATATTCAGCAGCGTACTTTTGCCCGCGCCGTTGGGACCGACCACGCCGTGCAGTTGTCGGTCATGAAACTGCAGGGAAATGTCGTTGAGTGCCTTGATGCCGCCCCAGTGTTTGCTGAGGGATTCGGTTTCCAGAATGATGTCGTTGGCCATGATTATTTCTCCAGCAGCTTTTCAAGGTAACCGGCCAGGCCTTTGCGCAGCAGCAGGACCATCAGGATGATGGCGGCGCCCATGAACAGCATCCAGTCTTCGCTCATGTGCTCGAAGAAATACTGCAGACCCTCATAAGTGATGGTGCCAAGGATGGCGCCATAGATGGTGCCCATGCCACCGAGAATGGACATCACCAGGGCGGTGCCGGACATTTCCCAGGTCATGAACTGCGGATTGACGTAGCCGTACTGCAGGGCGAATAACAAACCGGCGTAGGCCGCCAGGGTGCTGCCAATGATGTAGCTGATCAGTCGGAACGCGAAGATGTTATAGCCCAAGGCCTCGGTGCGTTCCGGATTCAGGCGGCTGGCTTCCACAATCCGGCCAAAGCGCGAACGCAGGATGATCTTGATGGCCAGCAGGGTGACCAACACCGCCAGCAGCGACAGGTAATAGAAGTGCGTGGGGTTATCCAGGTTCAGGAAGTTCAGGCCAAAGATGCTGGTTTCCGGCTTCATGAAAATGAACAAGCCGTCGTTGCCCCCGAATTCCAGCGAGTCGAAGAAGAAGTAGTAGGCCATCTGCGAGATGGCCAGGGTGATCATGATGAAATAGATGCCGGAGGTTCGCAGCACCACAACACCGACAACCAGAGCGACCACAGCGCTGATACCCATGATGTACAGGGCGTAGAGCCAGAAGTTGACGGCTTCGTATTCCGGAGTAACGATCACGAACAGGTAACCACCCAAGCCGTAGAAGAGTGCGTGCCCCAAGGTCACCAGGCCAACACGCCCTACCAGAAAATCCAGTGACATCACGAACACCGCCAGAATCAGGATGGTGGTGGCTTTGCCGACGAAGAACGAATTGTCCTCAAGGAACAGAGGAATACAGAGGGCGATCACAAGGAAGATCGCCAGAAAAATGCGCTCGGTGCGTTTCTCGAAAATCATGTTCGGCTCCCGCTTACTTGGCGAACAGGCCCTGGGGCTTCACCAGCAGCACCAGGATCATAAAGATGTAGATAATCATGTTGGACATGGTGGGCATCAGTACCGCAGCGAATGTGCTGATAACCCCCACCAGGAGGGCTCCCACAAAGGCGCCTTTGATCGAACCCATGCCGCCGATGACCACCACCACGAAGCAGGTAATCAGGACGCTTTCGCCCATACCCGGAACAATGGAGCGCATGGGGGCGGCGATAATGCCAGACACCGCGGCCAGCATGACGCCAATCGCAAACACGATGGTGTAGAGGCTTTTGATATTGACGCCCAGGGCTTCCACCATTTCCCGGTTGGATTCTCCGGCACGGATCAGCATGCCCAGGCGGGTCTTGCTCACCACGAAATAAAGCGCGGCGGCGATGGCGATACAGATGAATGCCGCAAAGATGCGGTAAACCGGGTAACTGGAGTTGTCGGTGAAGGGTACGGAACCGCTCAGCGCGTCAGGAACCGCGACGCCATAAGGGTCGTTGCCCCAGAGAATGCTTTGCAGCGAGTTGAACACGAAGATCATGCCGATGGTCAGCAGTACCTGGTCCAGGTGGTTGCGGTTGTACAACCGCTGTATCAATACCCGTTCGATCAGTATGCCCAGGCCGAGGGCGATGACCGCCGAGAGAATGGCGGATACCGTAAAGCTGCCGGTTACCGCAACGAAGTACCACACCAGATAGGCACCGACCATGTACATGGAGCCATGGGCCAGGTTAAGGATGCCCATGACACCAAACACCAGGGTCAGGCCGGAGGCGATCAAAAACAGAAGCAACCCATACTGGAGACCATTAATAAGTTGCACGAAGAAAAGTTCGGTAGACATAGTGATACCCAACGGTTTTACGGATAAGTCAGTTCAGGTGTGGGCAAGGGAGCTTCAGATGAGCCCCCGGCTTTCGCCGGGGGATTCAGAGCCCGTGCTTAGAGCTTGCAGCCACGGGCAGGGTCTTCCAACGCTTCGGCGGCGATGCTCTGCACCACGTTCACGCCATCTTTCACTTCCCGCAGGTAGATGTTCTGAATCGGATTGTGTGCCTTGGAGAAGGTGAATTCTCCACGCGGGCTATCGATGGTCAGCTTTTCCATGGTGCTGATCACGGCCTGCTTGTCTGAAATATCACCCTCAAGCTGGTCGATGGTGTTGGCGATGGCCTGGCCCGCGTCGTAGCCCTGGACCGCATAGATGTCCGGGTAGTGGCCGTACTCGGTGTTGAAGGCTTCGCGGAACTCCTGGTTTTTGGGGACATCCAGTTGTTCTGCGTAGTGAAGGCCGGTCATCACACCTTCGGCAGCGTCGCCCTGGGCCTGCAGGGTGCCTTCAGTAAGAAAGCCGGAACCCAGCAGCGGAATCTCGCCGCGCAGGCCCATGGCGTCGTAGTCCTTCACAAATTTGATGGCGCCACCACCGGCAAAGAAAGTGAAGACCGCGTCAGGGTTGGTGGCGGCGATGTCGCTGACGTGCGACTGGAAGTTGGTAGACGGGAACGGCAGCAACACCTTCTCGACAATTTCACCACCACCGGCGGTAAAGGATTCTTCAAAGGCGTCGAGGCTTTCACGGCCCATGCCGTAGTTCCAACTGATGGCGTAAACTTTCTTGTAGCCCTTATCCAGAGCCACTTTGCCCATGGGGTAGGACGGCTGCCAGGATGAGAACGATGTCCGGAAGATATTTGGTGCGCACAGAGGGCCAGTGGCGGCCGCGGATCCGGCATTCGGGATAATCATGATGGTGTCCTTGCCGCGCAGCATCTTGATCATGCCCATGGCCACGCCGGAATGAACCGGGCCAATCACGAAGTCCGCTTCGTGCTGATTCAACAGCGAGGAAGCCAGCTCCGGTGCCCGTGAAGGTTTGGCTTCAGTGTCCAGCTCGATGTACTCAATGTCAGCACCGTGTAACTGTTCGGCGTGTTCTTTCAGGGCCAGTTTCAGGCCATCGCGGCCGGCTTCGCCCAGTTGTGCGTAGATGCCGCTGAACGGAAGCATGAGTCCGACCTTTACCGGATCGCCAGCGGCCGCCAGGGCAGACGTTGAAAGCCCGGCGGTAAGGGTGGTTGCCAGTACAGCACCGGCAAGCGTTTTGATCCTGCTCATTTCAACACCTCAGATTGTTGTTGTGGGTTCTGTCATTAGAGGCGTGAAGGGGCTGCGGAGATATCCGTTTTCTGCACAGAGGTGTCCGGTGTTTGCAGAGGGATCCACTGAATTGTGGAGTTCAGGCACTTGAAACATAAAAAAAGCCCGAAGAGCTGCGGAGCTCCTCGGGCAAGAGCAGATCGTCCCCTCAGGGATCGCCACTCAACAAGGAAAAGCGGAGTTCAGGTCGATTATCAGAAAGGGTATTGGATGCCTTCTTCCATAACGCTGACCCACTGGCTGGTGGTGAACTCTTCAATGTTTGCCGGTCCGCCAAAACGGCCGCTGTTGCCAGAACTGCCCATGCCGCCGAAGGGCACCTGGAATTCGTTGTTCACTGTTTGATCGTTAATGTGGACCATTCCCACCTGAATTTGATTGGCAATTTTCAGAGCACGCTCTGTTGATCCCGAATGGATGGCAGCCGCCAGACCATACGGTGATTCGTTCACCAGAGCGCAGGCGCTTTCATCAGAGTCGAAGGTCATCACTGGCGCAACCGGGCCGAAGACTTCTTCGGAGAAAACGGGCATGTCCGGGGTGACGTCTGCAATGACGGTGGCCTCGTAATAGTTGCCGTTACGTTTTCCGCCAACGACGATTCTGGCGCCCATCTCGACTGAGCGGTTGACGATGTCCTCGACACGTTTTGCCTGAACCTCGTTGATCAGGGGGCCGAGGTGAACCTGTTCCTGCGCTGGGTTACCGTAAGCAAGGTTCCCGGCGCGAGAGGCTAGGCGTTCAATGTACTCATCAGCCACCGAGCTGTGGACCAGATGCCGCCCGGTCTGCATACAAATTTGCCCCTGATGCAGGAACGAGCCCCAGGCCCCACAGGAGCTGGCGATGTCCAGGTCCGCGTCCTCAAGCACCACCTGAGCGTTGTTGCCGCCGAGTTCCAGTGCCGCTTTCTTTAGCATTCGGCCACAGGTTTCACCAATCTTCTTGCCCACGGCGGTTGAGCCGGTGAATGAGATCATCTTGACCAGCGAGTGCTCTACCAAGGCCTGGCCGACTGCTGGCCCGCCTGGCAACACGTGAAATACACCCTTCGGGAGCCCGGCATCTTCCAGAACCTGTGCCATCAGCACACCACCACAAATACTGCTCTTGGGATCGGGCTTCAGTATCACGCAGTTACCCATGGCCAATGCAGGGAACACAGACCGCATGGCAAGAAGGATAGGGAAGTTCCAGGGGGCTATAACGCCCACGGTGCCAATGGGCACTCGCTTCCAGTAATTCCGCTTCCCAGGCATGTTGGATGGAAATATTTCGCCACTGGGTTGCATGGGCAGAGCGGCTGCCATCTGGGCCTGTTCATAGGTGGCCTGCAACTCCCAGTCCGCCTTCGGGCCTATGGAACCGCACTCACGGGTGTTCCAGCCGTTGATCTCGTCAGCCCGCTCCTTGAGCAGGGCCGCTGCTCTGCGCAGAATCTCTGCTTTCTGGTCAAACGGAACGGCCATCCACTGCTTCTGGGCCTCGTTGGCAATCTTGGCGGCCCGGTCAACATCAGCCGGGGTGGCCGCTTTCAGTTGTGAAATGACGTCTCCGGTTGCGGGTTCCATAACGTCAACCTGCTCGCCTTCCCCAATCTGCCATGAGCCCAGGAAAAGATGCTGTTGCCACACAGGGTTTACTGGCATGTCCATGGTATGTGCTCCTAAACGCTTTTATCGTAATCAGGCATGGGCCCGGTTGATCTGGTCGCTGATGTAATGGGCCAGTGCGTACACGGTTTCCGAAGGGTTGTAGCCGATCGATGTAGGCAGCAGGCTTGCATCCACGATGTAGAGGTTTTTCACCTCGTGGGTTTCACCCATGGGCGAAACCACCGTGGTCTTTGGGTCCGCGCCCATGCGGCAGGTGCCTTGAGGGTGGAAAGACGTGTAACGGTAGCGCGCCGGTTCATTGTCGAGGCTATCGATCACCGCATCGATCTGATCCGCACTATCGATGGTCAGTTTCTGGGACGTGGGGATATAGAGTTGCTTGGCGCCGGCGGCAAACAGCACCCGGGCATTGGTTTTAAGGCCTTCCTTCATAATCTCGAAGTCGGCATCGTCCACGAAGTATTTGATTTCCTTGACGCCGTTCTTCCAGTTCACCTCCCCCACGTTCTGGTCGTGGATGAGGGTAATAAGGCGAACGGTATTCCGGTATTTCGACATGTAGGACGCGTAGGGTTTGCCGGTGCCCGGCTCCACCTGGAAGCTGGCCTCTACCGGGTCCTGAATGGCATCCAGTAACAGGTAACCACCGTCCTTCGGCATGGTGTACTTGTCCATGTACAGCGAATGAGTGGCGCCGTAAAAGTTGTCGACATTCTCCTCGAACATACCGGTGACCGACATGGTGGGGTGGCAGGCGAAGTTCTTGCCAACCTGGCCGTTACCATTGGCCAGATTGCTTTTCTGCAGCAGGATGGGCATCTGGATCGGTCCGGCGGCACCGACCACAATCGGGGCATTAACCCTGAGTTTGCTTTTGACGGTCTTGCTTTGTTGGTCGACGATTTCCGCCAGCACGCCGGTTGCCTTTCCATTTTCCGCCAGGATTTGCGTGGCCCGGGTGTCGGAGTAGATGGTTGCACCGTAGGCCACGGCCCAGGGCAGGTAAGTAATGAGCATGGACTGTTTGCGATCCGACTTGCAGCCGGCGAAACAGAAGCCGGTCATGGCGCAGTTGCGGATGTTGCGTACGGCATTGCCCTCCGGCAGGTTCAGTCTCTTCATGCCGCTCTTGAGCAGTTGGGCGCCGGGGCTGGTTTCAAAGGCCTTGTTGGGGGAGATGCCGAGATTGGCCTCGACTTTCTCGAAGTATGGGCGCATGACCTTGGGAGTCAGGTTTGTCAGCCCGAACTCTTTTGCCCACCGGTCCAGATAATAGTCAGGGGTGCGGAAGCACAGTGCGGCATTTACAACGGTAGAGCCACCCACACAGGCCCCCTGCAGGATCGAGATGTCACCGGCGGAATTGGCCTGGCCGCCTTGGTCCGCGTAAAGCTGGTCCATGGACACGGCCATCATTTCGGTGAATTTTTCGGAAGGCACGTAGGGGCCGGCTTCCAGAACCACCACTTTTTTGCCCGCCTTCGCCAGCTCATAGGCGGCAATGGCACCGCCAGCGCCAGAACCGATGATCACTGCGTCTGCATTGAGTTCAATGTTCTCACTGGTGACATCAGACGCCTGGGTTACCTGCAAACCGTGGGCAGGCACGTTTTTAGCCTTGATTGTGTCTTGCATGATCTACTCCCGCCTTCAGCTTTTCGGTAGAGGGGCGTTGCCCAACGATTCCAGGTTCCATTTATCCGTTACCGGGCCGCCGTATCCCAGGGGCTCCCAGGTGGGAGGGTTCGCCCAGTAGGCCAGACCAACCAGCTTTTTCAGGCCCATGGCAAGTGCCCGGTGGGGCACCTCATCGGAATCGGCCCAGGTGTCACAAAAGGCTGCGGCTTGCTTGTCGGATAATTCCACAAAGGGCTTGCCATACTCGGCTTTGGGGCCGTCATTGAAGTAAGCGATACCACCTTTCAGACCTTCCAGGATATGGGGTTCCATGGTGGCCAGCAGTGCGGCATCCAGAGTCTGCATCACTGGAATCTCGCTGGCGGGAACCAGGCCGGTGCCCTCGCTCGCCAGCGCCACCTGCATCAGTCGGTGCATGACCTGGTATTCGCTGGCGGACATGACCTTGATACCTTCGGGCATGGACGCGAACGCATTCGCTGCACCCAACAGCCCGGTACCGATGGAGGCCGCCACCGCAAGTCCGCTGGCGGCCTTCAGGAAGCTGCGGCGGCTTAAGCGATTGATTTGGTCGATGGCTTCTTTGGTCTCTTCGCTCATCTGACTCATAGTCTTCTCCGGAATCATTGCCTGGGTTAGCAGGCTCTTTCTTGTGAATATGGGCTCAGAATACCTTCAGTACGCGGAAGTTCACGCGGGTATCCTCTTCGAACCCGTTTTCCACGTTAATGTCCTGGCCGGCCTGAACCTGCAGTTGCACGGTCGGGTCGACAAAGGTGGCATAGGTGGCCAACCAGCGGTTGGTGTTGACGCGGTCGTCCTGATCCTGTCCGCCAACGGTGGTTTCGCCTCCAAAGGAATGGTAGTAGGAAAGGGCAACATGGCTTTGCTTGGATAACAGGTAACGCAGATGACCCTGCAGGCTTTGGGCATCTTCCTGTTCGCGTTCGAAGCCCAGGAAATCGTCATTGTCTCCATACACGGAATACTCCGCGATCAGGTCCAGGACCACACTGTTGCTCAAATGTTTGACGTAGGCCGCCTGAAAAATGCCTTTCCAGCGGTTCTCGCCAATGTTCACCGGCCCCTTATTCTCATCGTACTGGCCAATAGGCACAGAGGCGAAAGCGGACAGGCCAACCCATTGCTGATTATCGGGGTTATTGAGAACCCAGGCAGTTGCACCAACGATAGGGTCGCCGACACCGCTTTCCGACGTGGGCTGAAGTGGGCCAAACGGTTCCTCCAGTTCCACCTTGCCGAAAGGCACAATGATCTGTGGGTCCACAATCACACCACCAATGTCCATGTAGTGAACGAAACGGGCGAGACCGATGGTGGTATCCAGTCCAGCATCCACGGGCACCTTGTCGCCATCAGCGTAGACGGTGTCACGGGTGGCATATTGTCCATAGAGAATGCCAAGATTCACGCCTGCTGGCAGCGGTGTGTAGTCGCCTGGGTCAGTGGCAATTTCGGCTGCTTGGGTCGTGGCGGTGAAAAGGCCGGTGGCAAACACTAGGGCAGAACCCATGGCAAATGATTTGGATGGTATGTTCTTTAAGGTCGATCGCATGGTTGGTCTCCAGATTTCGTGTTGTTTTTGTCAACGCGAAAACGGATAGCGATGATCGTGCCAGTAATTTAAGTTTATGAAAAAATGTTTTAATTCATAAGTCTAAGTGGTTGTGGCTATTTGGAGAGGGGGCTGGGCGAAGTCATGAATGTCCCAATCCGAGAAACACCGAGACACTGTCTCATAATGAGACAGTGCGTGGCATACCAACGAATTTCCACGCAATCGTTACAAATAAACGTGTTAAAGTTTCACGGGTATGACAACAAGAGCCGACATGGCCAGAACGCAGGGTCGCATCAAACGAAGATAATCAGCCCTGCGAGAGAGGTAACATTATGAACGCCATTATTCCTGCCGACCACAGGCGAGCCAAGGCACGTGAAACGTTTTTCGAACATGGTCAGATTCCAACGGGCTTGATTGACGATGCTATTGTCAATTCCTGGCAGCGTTGTTCCGCAGCGAGCAAAAACGTCAGTGAACGGGTTCAATTCGACACTGTGTCCAGAAGCGGTCTGTTGGAGCTCATGGACAGCAACCAAATCCTGCTGGAGGCGGCCACCCAGCCGTTGGAACAGTTAGGCCAGACCGTTAATGGCGCCGGCTATTCCGTCCTACTGACGGATGACAAAGGGGTTGCTCTGGCGGCGCGACGTTCGGGGCGATGCGCTAACACTCTGATTAACGGTGCGTTCCGGCAGGGCGTCAACCTTTCCGAGGCGACCATCGGCACTTCTGCGATGTCTTGTGCCGTGTCAGAACGGCGTCCTGTACTGGTCTCTGGAGTTGAGCACTACCTGCATGCCAACCGGGTATTCAATTGTGCGGCTTCTCCCATTGTCGACCCCATGGGCCGGGTACTAGGTGCCATCGATATTACCCGTGGTAATCCGCTGGAGCCGGGAAGCGCTCTTTCGTTGGTGCAACAGTGTTCGGCTCGGGTCGAACGCCAGTTGATGGGGATGTTGTCGCCCTGGCTCATGGTCAGCCTAGGTTGGGAACAGAATGATCTTCGTGCCTCTGGTGATCTACTGGTAGCGCTTGGGCAGGAGGGGCAGGTGCTGGGTCTGTCGCCGCGTGTGCGTGAGTTGACGGGGCTGGCCTCAACGGATGAGACGTTGTGCTTTCAGGATCTGTTTGACCTGCGCTTTGATGAGCTGGTCGATGGGTTTCGTGGTCGGAAGCAGCCGATGACGGCCAGGATGCACTCCGGGCTGTCATTTTCGCTTCGCCCGGTGAATACCGATGCTCGAAAAACCGTCAGGCGCAGTTCTGCGAATCCTCCGGCGAAGCGTTTGCCGGACTCCACGGATTTTGGTGATCCTGCCATCAGCCGTCAGGCCACCCTTGCAGGCAGAGCGATGGAGAAGGGATTGCCGGTGCTGATACTGGGAGAGACCGGAACCGGGAAGGAAGTGATGGCGAAATCGCTTCATAGTGGCAGCATGTCTTCCTCCGGCACGTTCGTTGCCATCAACTGCGCCGCCATCCCGGAGTCGCTGATTGAAGGCGAATTGTTTGGCCATGCCGAGGGTGCCTACACGGGTGCTCGGCGAGGGGGTGCTCCTGGCAAGATTGAGCATGCGGATGGTGGCACCCTGTTTCTGGACGAAATTGGTGACATGCCGTTGGGACTTCAGTCGCGGTTATTGAGAGTGTTGGAAACTCGGGAAGTGACCCGTCTCGGAAGTGCAACACCGAAGCCGGTCCGTTTTCAGTTGATCTGCGCAACCCATCGGAACCTATCGGAAGCCGCCCAAAACGGGGATTTCCGCGAAGACCTGCTCTATCGCATTAAAGGTATGACAGTACGCTTGCCAAGGCTGGCGGAACGTTCGGACCTGCAAAACTTCATTGTCGACCGGTGCCGGGCTCTGACACAGGGCAGTCGCGAGCTCTCACAAGACTGTCTGGATGGATTGATCCGTTACGACTGGCCGGGAAATGTCCGTGAGCTCATTTACGCTCTGACCCATGCCGACGCACTGGCGGAGCCTGATGAAGTGCTGGAACTTTGCCATTTGCCGGAAGAAATAGCGGCCCCGACAACCGTGGCCGTTGGAAGCAATCGTACGGTGAATAGAGGCGGTACCCTCAAGTCCCTGGAACGTAATGTTATTGACGAAGCGCTGGCTATTGAGGGAGGCAATGTCAGCCGGGCAGCGAAACGGCTGGGCATTGGTCGAGCGACACTGTATCGCCGCTTCAAAGCCAGCAGTGAGAACGGGCCCTAATGTCTGTGGTTGTCACTCGGCGGAGGGAAGGGCCCGGCAACACGGATCAGCGTGCAGTACTGAGGTCGGTATAAAGCTGATCGGTAAGCTCGCGCTGCACCTGCAAGCGCTCGGTAATTCCCTGCACCACTTCCATTCGGGCCACGGCCCCGGCCTGAATATCCTTCATTGCCTGTAAGGCTTCACCGGACTGGCCCAGGCACTGGTTGCACGACTCGCGGATTCTCTCCATGCCATTGCCCGCGTCCACCGACGTGGTTGTCAGGCTGTTGGCGATGGCGCGAATGCCTTCGCTGGATTCGTTGGCACGAACCGCAAGATGGCGCACTTCGTCTGCCACCACGGCGAACCCCCTGCCATGTTCCCCCGCCCGGGCGGCTTCAATGGAAGCGTTCAGGGCCAGCAGATTGGTCTGTTTGGCAATATCCTGAATGTTGCCGACGATGGTGCCAATTTCCTCGGACTGTGTACCCAGTTGTGTGAAGACCTCGTCAATGCGTCCCATGAAGTCGGCCAGCTCCCGGATGGAGGCTTCGGAGTCGGAAATGCAGCTGGCGCTGTGGGTGACCTTGGCGCCCGATGCCTTGGCGAGTTTGCCGGCCTCGCCCATTTCTTCCAGGATGACCTCGACATTATTGCGCAAATCGTCGAGGTGGCTGATAAGCATGGGGTCGGGGGCTAACGGTTGCTCTTGCAGGTTGGTTTCCGGCACCGGCTCTGCGACAGGTTCCGGTACGGGCACCGGTATTTCCTCACGGACGGTGATAACCTCTGGCTGCCATTTCACGCAGAGGGCGAGAGCGGCGGCAACAAGACCCAGGGTCAGAGTTGCGGCAACAACCTGAAGGAGGCTGCCTGCCGTGGCAAGCAGCAATACGATGCCCACTAACGCCAGGATCAGTGCGCCGTAGATGGGAGTTTTGGAGGTTCCGGAGTGTGTCGGTTCCTGTTCGAACGCGAGGGTGTCGGCCATAGTGGTGTTTCCGCAGGGCAATAGTTCTGATTGTGCTGAAACGCTAAGGCTTTTTTGGCGGCGCCACTATCCGCTGAGTGCAGAGGTGTGTCCGTATAGTGAAGTTGGGTGCTGGCGAGAGTAAAAGCCAGGCCGGGAGACGAACGGGCCTGGCTTTTATGTCGATCAGGCCAGGTTGTTGACCAGGATCTGGGTTAGCTTGTCCGGGCACTCAACGGAAGGCACGTGGCCAACCTGCTCCAGAATGACCGGCTCCACCGCGCCGCTGACGTCGGCCAGCGCCCTCAGGGTGTCTGGCGGTGTGGCCACGTCGTCGGACCCTCCCACCAACCGGAGTGGTACGCGTTGCTCGCCAAGCATTTTGCGGAAGTCGACCCGCCCCAGCATTTCGCACAGCAGGGCATAACTACGGTTATCGCCGCGCCCCATGATCACGCGCCAGCCTTCCACCAGCGCTGGTTGCTGTTCGCAGACGGCGGGGCCGAACCAGCGCGGCACAATATCCACCGCCATGGTGCTCAGGCCCAGTTCCAGAACGCTCGCAGAACGGGTGTTCCAGGCGTCGGGGGTGCCGATGACGGCTCCGGTGTTGGTGAGTGTGGCGGACAGCAATCGGTCTGCATGCATGCTGACGAGCTGTTGGCCAATCACGCCCCCGATGGACGTGCCCGCGAAGTGGAAACGCTGTGCCTCGGCGGCAGTGGCGAGTGCGAGGGCCTCCTGTGCCAGATCTTCAGGGGCGATCTGGTCACTGGCCTCTGGCCAGGCCGCGCTGGCGCCATGTCCTGGCAAGTCCCAGGTGAGTACCCGGAAGCTGTTCAGCAGTGCAGGGAGCATGTCGTCCCACACGGCCTGCGTCATGCCCAGGGGGTGTGCCAGCATCAGCAGCGGTTTCGCGCTATCACCGAGCAGGCGGTAACAGACAGTGCGGCCGTTATGTTTCAGAAAAGCCATGGTAGCTCCTTGCCTCAGACGCGTTCGATAAGTGTTGCAATACCCTGGCCGACGCCCACACACATGGTGCAAAGCGCGTATCGGCCGCCGGTGTGTTGCAGCTGGTGGGCTGCCGTTTGCAGCAGTCGTGCGCCAGACATGCCCAGTGGATGCCCAAGGGCGATGGCGCCGCCGTTCGGGTTGACCCGGGGGTCGTCGTCGGTAACGCCCAGTTCCCGTAGTACGGCCAGTCCTTGCGCGGCAAAGGCTTCGTTCAGTTCGATCACGTCGATGTCGTCAATGCCGATGCCTTGCTTCTCCAGCAGTTTTCGAACGGCGGGGACCGGGCCAATGCCCATAATACGCGGTTCCACGCCGGCCGTGGCCATGCCCAGGATGCGGGCCATGGGTTTCAGGCCGTGGGCTTTTACCGCGTTTTCACTGGCAACCAGCATAGCCGCGGCACCATCGTTGACGCCGGAGGCATTGCCGGCTGTCACGCTTCCGCCTTCCCGGAAAGGGGTTGGCAAGGAGGCGAGTTTCTCCAGGGTGCTTGCACGGGGGTGTTCGTCGGCATCGAATACCAGCGGGTCCTGTTTTCGGCGCGGTATGGATACCGGCACGATTTCTTCTGCGAAGCGGCCTTCCTTCTGTGCCCGGGCGGTTTTTCCCTGGGAACGGAAGGCAAACAGGTCCTGATCTTCCCGCGACACCTGGTACTGCTCGGCGACGTTTTCCGCGGTTTCCGGCATGGAGTCGATGCCGTATTGCTTCTTCATCAGCGGGTTCACGAAGCGCCAGCCGATGGTGGTGTCTTCGATCTTCTGACCCCGTGAAAAAGCCGAGTCGGCCTTGCCCATCACATAGGGCGCACGGGACATGGATTCCACGCCGCCGGCCAGCACCAGCTCCATTTCGCCGGCGCGTATGGCACGAAAGGCGGTGCCCACTGCGTCCATGCCGGAGCCACACAGGCGGTTTAGGGTAGTGCCGGGCACGGAGGTGGGCAGGCCTGCGAGCAGGGCAGACATCCGGGCGATATTGCGGTTGTCTTCACCGGCCTGGTTGGCAGACCCCATCATCACCTCGTCGATGGCAGCGGGGTCGAGTTCCGGGGCCTGTTCCAGTACAGCCTTGAAGATATGCGCCGCGAGGTCATCGGGGCGAACGCTGGCCAGGGTGCCGCCGAAACGGCCAATGGCCGAACGGCGGGGGTGGCAGAGATAAACGTCAGTCATGATAGTCCTCACTGTTGGCCGGCATGATGTGCATGTGTGCGCGCTTTCAGGTCACGCAGGATGTCCAGCTCTTTGGCACTGGGTTCCGGCGTTGTTTCCAGCTGTTCTGCAAACCGGATCTCCCAGCCAGTCGCTTCGATCACTTCTTCCCGGGTTACGTTCGGGTGTAAGGATGTGACCACCAGTTCTTTGGTGTCCGGATCGGGCTTGAGAATGCACAGATCGGTAATCACCACCGTGGGGCCGCGACCGATATTAGGGACATTATCCCGTGCGGTGCCGTCACGTCCAAAGCCAACGGTGGTGACGAAGTCCACGTCCTTCACGAAGGTGCGTTTGGAATGCTTCACGGTAATGAACACTTCCTTCGCGTTGGTGGCAATCTCAGGGGCACCGCCACCGCCTGGCAGCCGCACTTTCGGTTCGCGGTAGTCTCCAATCAGGGTGGTGTTGAGGTTGGCGAAACGGTCGATCTGGGCGGTACCCAGGAAGCCGACACTGATGTGGCCGCCCTGGAGCCAGTAGCGGAACATCTCCGGAACGCCGACGGTGGTCAACGCCGATTCGCACAGTTCGCCATCACCGATGGACAGTGGAAGAACGTCCGGCTTGGTCTGCAGGGTGCCGGATTCGTAAATCAGGGTGACGTCGGGCGCGTGGGTCAGGCGTGCCAGATTGGCGGCCTCACTGGGCAGGCCGATACCGACGAAACAGGTCATGTCGTTGGTCAGTGCACGGGCGGCAGTGACGCTCATCATTTCCGAAGAGGTAAATTCAAGGCTCATCACGCAGCTCCTTTTTCAAATACGTTGTCTTTCAGCCATCCCTGGAAGGTTTCCCGGTCCCGGGCGATGCCGTCCCACTCTTTGTAGAAAGCGTTGTCGCGGTCGTAATAGCCCAGCGCATAGGACGGGCTGGCGCCTTTCGGGGCCTCAGCAATGGCCGTAACCGCCCAGGACGGCAACACGCAGGCGTTCACCGAAGCGCCCAGATCGTCCACCACTTCTTCAACGGTAACGATGCTGCGCTTGGCGGCTAGAACCACTTCTTTCTGGATACCCACAATGCCTTCTATCAGTACGTTGCCTTTGCGGTCGGCCCGCTGGGCATGAATCACAGCAACGTCCGGACGTACCGATGGCACGGCGGCCAGGCGCTCTCCGGTGAACGGACACTCGATGAATTTGATCTGGTCATTCACCTTTGGCAGATCGCTGCCCACGTAGCCACGCAGCACTGCCAGTGGCAGGCCGGCAGCACCGGCTTCATAGGCGCAGGCCATGGCAGCGTGGCTGTGCTCCAGGATCTCCAGTTTATTCGGCCAGCCTTTCTCGACGGCATCTCGCAGGCGATGCAGCGAGCCCACGCCTGGGTTGCCGCCCCAGGAGAAGATCAGTTTCCGGGCGCAACCCGCACCGATCATCTGGTCGTACACCAGATCCGGTGTCATGCGGATGAGTGTCAGGTCGCGCTTTTCCTGGCGAATGATTTCGTGGCCCGCGGCGAAGGGGATCAGGTGCGTAAAGCCTTCCATACAGACCGTATCGCCATTGCTGATATAGCGGCTCACGGCTTCCTTGAGAGAGAGAAATTCAGCCATTACAGAATCTCCAGTGCAGTGCATTGTTGAAAAGTTCGATATACGAACATAAGTTTAATATGCGAACATAATGACTCGAAGGTTTTGTCGTCGTCAAGTACAAATTTTCACCAGTTACCAAAAATGCACGGATGTTCGGATAGCGAACGAGCTGTTACCATTCGAACAGGCTGTGTTCAGGCGAGTAAGGAGCAGGAATGGACGATCAGGTTCTCAGGCCCGGAGACCGGGATTATGTAGGTGCGCTGGCGTCAGGGCTGGAGGTGTTGCAGGCGTTTGACGCTGAGCATCCACGGATGACCCTGAGCGAGGTGGCGACACGGACGGATATGGACCGGGCCAAGGCGCGTCGTTTCCTGCTTACTCTTCACGCGCTGGGGTTCGTAAAACGTAACGGCCGACAGTTCGAGTTGACCCCTCGCGTCTTGCAGCTGGGCTATGCCTACCAATCGTCGAATCAGTACCGGGCGGTAATCCAGCAATACCTTGAGGACGTTACGGCCGAGTTGGGTGAGTCATCCTCACTGGCGGTGCTGGACGGTGACGATGTGGTGTACGTGGTGCGCTCTTCGGCCCGACACCGGCTGATGGCGATTACCCTCTCGGTGGGTACACGACTTCCGGCGGCCTATACCTCTATGGGCCGGGTGCTGCTGGCGCAGTTGCCGGAAGCGGAGCTGGAGACGTTTCTTCTTCGCGTGAAGCTCGAGCCCTATACCGCTTCTTCCATTACCAATGCCAATGCCCTGAAGAAAGACATTGCGAAGGTCCGAGAGCAGGGCTATTCGATTGTGGATCAGGAGCTCGACTCAGGCCTTCGTTCCGCTGCGGTGCCGGTGTTTGCCGGCAATGGCGAGCTGCTGGGCGCGATCAATATCAGTACCAATGCGGCGCGGGTGGATATGGAGACACTGATGGGGGTGTATTTGCCCCGGTTGCAGCAGGCGGCCGAGGCGGTACGGCGAACGACCCGCTGAAATCACGGATACCGGCCCGTCAGCCGGTTTTCCACCAGCTCATCCAGAATCGTGTTCGCCAGCCGCATCACCGCATTGGGGTTTTCTCCCCGTCGCCGTGACGCAATGACCGGTACGCTGATGTTGTCATCTTCCAGGGGCATATAGTCCACTCCCTCCCGGTGCAACCGCCGGACCTGCTCCGGCACCAGGGTAAAACCCATGTCCGAAGCCACCAGTGACAGCGCCGTCTGCACGTCGTTGACTTGCTGCATCACGTTGACTCGCAGGCCTCGGCGGTGGAAAAGGCCCTGGGTCAGATCGGCGAAGTTCGGTCCCGGGCCGGACGGGAAGGTGATCATCGGCCATTCCGACAGCTCCTTCATCGATGGCGGATGCCGGGTCAGGGGGTTACCAGCAGGAATGGCGGCAATCATGGGTTCGTCAAACAGCAGTTCCTGCTCAACGTCCGGGTCTTCGATGCGCACCCGGCCAAAACCGATATCAATCTTCCCCGATTTCAGCGCATCTACCTGCTCCCGTGTTTTCAGTTCGTGCAGGATGATTTCCAGGTTCTTGTTGCGCCGCAGGCGTCTGACCATCAGTGGCAGTTGCCCGTAGAACACGGAGGGGACGAAGCCGATGGAAAAAACGGTTTTGCGGTGTTGGGCGATCCGGCGGGTGTCGCTGACGGTTGCGGCCATCTTGCCGAGAATCTGCCGTGCCTGCTCAAGAAAGTATTCACCGCCGGTCGTTAATACCAGCCCCCGGGGCTTCCGGATGAACAGCGCAACCCCCACTTCTTCTTCCAGCTGTTTGATGGCACGGGTCAGAGGTGGCTGGGCGATAAACAGCTTTTCCGCAGCACGGGTGAGGTTCAGTTCCTCTGCCACCGCCACGAAGTAGCGCAAGTGTCTCAGCTCCATCCATACCTCCAGGGTATCGCTTCGTACTTAATCAATATTGGTTCCCATACGTGAAACTTCGTACTGTCCGAATGACAGGTATTTTAACTTGCGATTCGGAGAGCACATGTCCGCCACCATTCAGTCCATTGAAGCCATCCTGGTCGATATCCCGACCATCCGGCCGCACAAACTATCCATGACAACCATGGGGGTTCAGACCATGGTGATCGTGCGGATGAAGGATTCCGATGGCCTGGAAGGTTTGGGTGAAGCCACCACGATCGGTGGTCTGGCCTACGGCCCGGAAAGCCCCGAGAGCGTGAAACTTACCATCGACACCTATTTCAAGCCACTGCTGATCGATCAGCCAGCGGATGCCATCAATACTCTTAGGGTAAGGCTAAACCGTGCGACCCGCGGAAACAACCTGGCCAAGTCCGCCATTGAAACCGCGCTGCTGGATCTGCAGGGAAAGCGCCTGAATCGTCCGGTTTCCGATCTGCTCGGCGGCGCTCTGCATCAGCACATTCCGGTGCTCTGGACGTTGGCCAGTGGCGATACCGCCAAAGATATCGATGAGGCGCACAGTCTGATCGCGCAACAACGCCACTGCGATTTCAAGCTGAAAATTGGTTCTCGCGCGGTGATGGATGATGTGCGCCATGTGGCGGCTATCAAGGAAGCCGTGGGTGAGCAGGCCAGTGTGCGTGTTGACGTCAATCAGGCCTGGGATGAAGCCACGGCAGCCAAGGGTATGGCTGAGTTGCAGGCCGCCGGCATTGATCTGGTGGAGCAGCCTACCCCGATGAAGGATTTTGGCGCCCTGGTACGCCTGTCTGAAAAATTCCATATCCCGATTCTGGCCGATGAATCCGTAGCCGACGCCAAGGACCTGTTTGCCCTGGCGGCCGGAGGATTCGCCGGTGCGGTGGCGATGAAAATTGCCAAGGCTGGCGGCCCGATCCGGGCGTTGGAACAGGCGATGGTTGCCCAGTCCGCAGGACTCGGACTGTACGGCGGCACCCTGCTGGAAGGCACCATCGGTACCGCCGCGTCCCTGCACGCCTGGTCCACGCTGGAAACCCTTCACTGGGGAACAGAGATGTTCGGCCCGCTACTGATGAAAGACGACATCGTGGTGCGCCCGCTGAACTTCCACACCAACGGTGTGGACCTGCCGCAGGGCCCGGGTCTGGGGGTCGAGATTGATGAAGACAAGCTGGCGGTCTATCGCAGAGACGCATAGGGCGCCGGCCGTAAGTACGCCGCAAGAATGAATAACGGAGGAAAGCACATGCTGTTCAAAGTTGAGATGAAGGTGAACATCCCCCACGACATGCCCGCCGATGTGGTGGCGGACATCAAGGCCCGGGAAAAGGCCTATGCCCAGGACCTGCAGGAAAAGGGCAAGTGGCGACACCTGTGGCGTGTGGCGGGTAGCTACGCCAACGTCAGTATTTTTGATGTGGAGGACAACGCCGAGCTGCAGGACCTGGTCGGCAACCTTCCGCTGTTCCCGTACATGGATATCACCGTTGCGCCCCTGTGCCGTCACCCGTCATCCATTCACGAGGATGACCGTTAACGGGCGTAATCAGCCAATACCGGCGCCCAATGTTTTCAGGCGCCACACAGAACTTGTTGCCAATTGATTGGGATGTCTGGAGCAACAACAACAAAAGACCGAGGAGACCAACAATGACCGTTAAGACCATGCAATCCGCAGATGTGAAGGAACTGCTGGAGAAAGTAGCCGGCTTCGACAAGGACGGTGGCAATGAGCGTATGAAGAAGATCGTTCATCGCGTCATGCACGATATTTTCCAGATCGTGGAAGATTTCGATGTCACGCCCGAGGAGTTCTGGAGCGCCGTCTATTACGTGGGCGAACTGGGTGCAAATGGTGAATCAGCCCTGCTGGCACCAGGCCTGGGTATGGACCGTTACCTGGACATTCGCCAGGACGCCGAAGACGAGCAGGCCGGCCTGACCGGCGGTACGCCGCGCACCATCGAAGGCCCGCTGTACGTTGCCGGCGCCCCCATGAGCGAAGGCTTTGATCGCATGGACGACGGCTCCGACAAGGACGCCGAAGCCATCCTGATCAAGGGCCGAATCACCGATGAAAACGGTGAGCCGCTGGCGAACGCGGTCGTGGATATCTGGCACGCAGATACCAAGGGCGCCTACTCCTACTTCGACCAGTCGCAGAGCGAGTACAACCTGCGCCGTCGTATCAAAACCGACGCCGAAGGCCGGTACGCCGCCCAGAGCATCATGCCGTCCGGTTACGGTTGCCCGCCGGAAGGCTCCACTCAGCAGTTGCTGAACCACTTGGGCCGTCACGGTCAACGTCCGGCACACATTCATTACTTTGTGTCCAAGCCGGGCTACAAGCACCTGACCACACAGATCAATATTGCCGGTGACGAGTACACCTACGACGACTTTGCGTTTGCCACCCGCGAAGAACTGGTGGTTGCCGCCAATCGTGTTGAGCAGTCGGAAACAGGTGCACAGCATGGCGTGAACGGACCGATTACCGAGGTTGAGTTCAACGTCACTCTGGTTGCGACAGACAAGCCCGAGCTCCAGGAACGCCACGCACGCCGTCGCGCCCTGGAAACCGACGTTGCCTAAGCGCCACCCAAGAACAAGACGGAGTGAACGACATGACTAGCAAACTCGACAAGCTTGCAGACAAAGTACGCGACGCGGTGATCGCGGATCCGGAAACCGGCCGTTATCAGTGTGATCGGGGTATCTTCACCGACCAGGAACTGTTTGACCTGGAGATGAAGTACATCTTTGAAGGCAACTGGGTATACCTCGCCCACGAAAGCCAGATTCCGGAGCCGGGCGATTACTTCACCGTGACCGTGGGTCGCCAGCCGGTAGTAATCACCCGCACCAAGGATGGCGAGCTCAAGGCCATACTGAACACCTGCTCGCACCGTGGCGCCACCCTGTGCCGTAAAAAGCGTGGCAACAAGACCTCCTTTACCTGCCCGTTCCACGGCTGGACTTTCCGCAACGACGGTCAGCTTTTGAAGGCCAAGGACCAGAAGAAGGGCGGTTACCCGGAGCAGTTCAATACCGATGGCTCCCACGACCTGAAGCAAATGCCCAAGTTTGGCAACTACCGTGGCTTCCTGTTCGGCAGTCTCAATGCCGACGTGCTTCCGCTCGAAGAGCATCTGGGTGAAACCACCAAGATCATCGACAACATCGTGGATCAGTCGGAAGACGGCCTGGAGATCCTGCGGGGCAGTTCGACCTATACCTATGAAGGTAACTGGAAGCTGACCGCCGAAAACGGTGCGGACGGCTACCACGTGGGCACCGTGCACTGGAACTACCTCTCCACCATGGGCCAGCGTAATTACGACAAGGGCGGCACCGAAGCGGTGGATGCCAAGAGTTGGTCTGCCGAGGGTGGTTTCTACTCCTTCGAGAACGGCCACATGATGCTGTGGACCCGCTTGCTGAACCCGGAAGTGCGCCCGATCTTCAGCCAGCTGGAACGTCTGGAGAAGACCTACGGCGAAGCTCGTGCCGATTCCATCGTTCGTACCACCAAGAATCTGTGCCTGTATCCGAACGTCTACCTGATGGACCAGTTTTCGACTCAGATCCGTGTGACCCGGCCGATCGACGTCAACAAGACGGAAGTCACCATTTATGCCTTTGGCCCGAAGAATGAACCGGCAGATCTGCGCGCCAAGCGCATCCGTCAGTACGAGGATTTCTTCAACGTGACCGGTATGGGCACTCCGGACGATCTGGAAGAATTCCGTGCCTGCCAGAACGGTTACGAAGCCCAGGACATGCGTTGGAACGATATGAGCCGCGGTGCCGCCCACTGGATCGACGGCCCGGATGAGCACGCCAACCAGATCGACATGAAGCCGACCATGAGCGGCGCCCGCCCGGACGACGAAGGCCTGTATGTGAATCACCACAAACATTGGCAGGTTGAGATGACTCGCGCCATCGAGGCCGAGCGCGCCCGTTTCATTCCTTTGGCTTCGAGTTCAACAGATTCAGAGGAGGCTTCCGCATGAGCCTGAGCTATCACGATATCGAACAGTTCATCATCCGTGAGGCCCGTTTTCTGGACGACCGGGAGTGGGACAAGTGGCTGGAGTGCTACCACGAGGACGTCACCTACTGGATGCCGGCCTGGGACGATGACGATGAGCTGACAGAAGATCCGCAAAGCGAGATCTCGCTCATCTATTACCCCAACAAGGAAGGCCTGGAAGACCGGATCTACCGGATCAAAACCGAGCGTTCCGGCGCCAGTTCCATGCCCGAGCCGCGCACGACCCATTTCACCAGCAATCTGGAGATCCTGTCCCAGAACGAGAGTGAAGTGACGCTGCGGTTTAACTGGCTGACCAAGTCCTATCGCTACAAGAAAACTGCGGAATTCTTTGGAACGTCTTTCTACACCCTGGATGTCACCGGCGACCAGCCGCTGATCCGGGAGAAGAGGATGGTCCTGAACAACGATTGCATCAATCAGGTGCTGGACGTTTATCACCTGTAATTGATGGGGAGAGCATCATCATGAGTTATAACATCGCGCTTAACTTTGAAGACGGCGTTACCCGTTTTGTGTCCTGCAACGAAGGCGAGACGGTTCTGGACGCCGCCTACCGTTCGCAGATCAATCTGCCCATGGACTGCTCCGATGGCGTCTGCGGCACCTGCAAGGGTGCCTGCCGTCAGGGCGAGTTCGACATGGGTGATGAATACATTGACGAAGCGCTGTCTGACGAGGAAGCCGAGCAGGGCATGGTGCTGACCTGCCAGATGGTGCCCTCCAGTGATTGTGTGGTGGAAGTGCCAGTCGCTTCCACCATGTGCAAGACCGGCAATGCGGAAGTGGCAGGGACGGTGGCCGAGGTGAACCTGATCTCGCCCACGTCGATCGAGCTGAAGATCACGGCCGATGAAGACATTGCCTTTCTGCCGGGACAGTACGTGAACATTCAGGTTCCAGGCTCCGAAGAGACCCGGGCCTACTCCTTCAGCTCGCCGCCCGGCAGCCGCGATCTCAGTTTCCTGATTCGCAACGTGCCGGGCGGGCTGATGAGTTCGTGGCTCGTGGGCGAGGCGCGCACTGGTGACAAGGTGACCCTGACCGGCCCGATGGGCAGCTTCTATCTACGTCCCGTTGAACGGTCGATACTGATGCTGGCAGGTGGCACCGGCCTGGCGCCGATGCTGGCAAAGCTGGAGTATCTGAAAGCCAATGGCTGTGATCAGCCAACTCACCTGGTGTATGGCGTCAGCAATGACGATGACCTGGTGTGCCTGGATATTCTGGACCGTTTTGCCGCGGAGCTGGACAACTTCAGCTACGTGACGGTTGTTTCTGGCGAAGAAAGTGACCATCCGCGCAAGGGGTATGTCACCCAGCATATGGACGAAGCGCCGGTGAACGACGGCGACGTCGATGTCTACCTTTGTGGTCCCCCTCCCATGGTGGATTCCGTGCTCGGGTTCTTCCGTGAGAAGGGCATTGAACCGAACTCCTTCCACTACGAGAAGTTCACACCCAGTGCACCGTCGGCCAGGGAGAAGGTCGCATGAAAGACCGCTTCACCGACAAGGTCATGGTGATTACCGGCGCCGCCCAGGGGATTGGCAAGCGCGTGGCCGAGCTGGCCGCCGCCGAGGGCGCCAGGCTGCTTCTGGTTGATATTGCGGATTACGTTCAGGGCGTTGCCGCGGAGTTGCGTGACCAGGGGGCTGATGCCGTTGCTGTCCAGGCCAATCTGGAAACCTGGGTCGGTGCTGAAAGCGTTATGGCAGAAGCGCAGAAGCAGTACGGTCGCATCGATATTCTGATCAACAATGTCGGCGGTACGATCTGGGCACAGCCGTTTGAACACTACACCCCGGAGCAGATCGAGAAGGAAATCCAGCGTTCACTGTTTACCACGTTGTGGTGCTGCCGGGCGGTTCTGCCTCATATGCTTCAGCAGAAGGGAGGTGTCATCGTGAACGTATCGTCGGTGGCAACGCGCGGGCTGATGCGTGTGCCCTATGGCGCGGCCAAGGGCGGCGTGAATGCGATGACGGTGAACCTGGCCTATGAATACGCGCCGCACAATATCCGGGTAAATGCCGCCGCCCCCGGAGGCACAGAAGCGCCCCCGCGCCTGACGCCGCGCAATGCAAAAGAGCAGAGTGAGCAGGAGAAGGCCTGGTATCAGACGCTGATTGACCAGACCACGGAAAACAGCTTCATGAATCGTTATGGAACCCTGGACGAGCAGGCCGAACCGATTCTGTTTCTGGCGTCAGACTCTGCCAGCTATATTACTGGTACCGTTATTCCCGTTGCTGGGGGCGATCTGGGGTAGGCCGGATGCGGATGCAACCCAGGGTAGACAGTCAGTCTGACCCTCCTTGGCCCCGGCGTGTAAGCGCCTGGGGCCCTTTTTCGTTAAGCAGAATCATAAAACCAACAACGGATTGCGCTTATGTCGAGACTTCTGAAAGACCTTTCTTTGCCGGCCATTGTGGCCGGGTTTCTGGCCGTTCTGGTGTCCTACTCCGGGCCGCTGGCCATCCTGTTCCAGGCTGGAGCAAGTGCTGGCATTTCCGACGAGATGATGACGTCCTGGGTCTGGGCAATCTCCATGGGTGCGGCGGTTTCCGGCATCATTCTGTCGATCTGGCTCAAGGCGCCGGTCGTCACTGCCTGGTCGGCGCCCGGCACCGCGTTGTTGGTGGCGCTGTTTCCGGAACTGTCGCTGAATGAGGCCGTAGGCGCCTATATTACGGCGGCGGTCATCATTTTTATCATTGGTGTCTCAGGCACCTTTGACACGTTCGTTCGTGCCATTCCCAAGGGCATTGCCGCGGGCATGATGGCGGGCATCCTGTTCCAGTTCGGCGTGGGGGCGTTTACCGCGATTGAAACAACCCCGGCGCTGGCGATTGGCATGCTGCTTTCCTACGTGGTGTTCCGTCGTCTGTTTCCCAAGTACACCCTGATTTTGCTGTTGATTGCCGGTGTGATTCTGGCAGTGGTATTGGAAGGGGCATCACTGTCTGGCGTGCGCTGGAGTATTGCAGTCCCACAGTTCATTGAGCCGGAGTGGAACCTTGGATCAACGTTGAGCCTGGCGATTCCGCTGGTACTGGTGAGCCTGACCGGGCAATTTCTCCCAGGCATGGCAATCCTTCAGGGGGCCGGGTACCCGGTCAGGGCCAAGCCGATCATCGGGGTGACCAGCCTGGTATCGCTGCCGATGGCGTTCTTTGGCGGTATCACCACGGTGGTGGCGGCAATCACCGCCGCCATCTGCACGGGTAAGGATGCCCACGAAGACCCCTCCCGTCGATACGTTGCCGGTGTGTTTAACGGCGTGTTCTATCTGGTGGGTGGCCTGTTTGCCGGTACCATCGTCAGTCTGTTCACCTCACTGCCTGCGGCCTTTGTTGCGGTACTTGCGGGGCTGGCGTTGCTGGGGGCTATTGCGGGCAACCTGTTTGCCGCGCTGGAAGATGCCAGCCATCGTGAAGCGTCATTGATCACCTTTATTGTGACGGCCTCTGGCATGTCGGTGTTCGGGCTGTCGTCTGCGTTCTGGGGTGTTGTGATCGGCTATGGTTGTTACCTGGTTCTTAATGGCAGTACCGGCAGAAAATGATTTCTGGATGGGGTAGGCTGGGGGCTTCTCGGATTTTGGGGCTGAGTGACCATGACTGAATCGACCGACCTGCCATTCCGGTTTCGGTTTCGCGTCCGCTACGGTGAATGCGATGCCCAGAGTGTGGTGTTCAATGCACGCTACGCGGATTACGTGGACATTTCCGTTAATGAATATATCCGCGTTCTGTTCGGGGATTACCAGAATCTGCTGGATCAGGATCTGGACATTCAGGTAGTGAGTCTCACCGTGAACTATCGGGCACCGGCGCGCTTTGATGATGTGTTGGAAGCCAGGATACGAGCTGGCCGTATCGGTAACACCTCATTCACGGTGCATCTTGAATTTTATCGGTACGGTGATGGATTGCTGGTGGCAGAGGCTGATATCACTTACGTGTTGATCCAGCCGTCGACAATGACGAAGACGCCACTGCCGGACGCCATCCGGAAAACGCTGGAGGAAGGCGCTCCCGGCGTGCTGATCAGTCACGCCGGGGAGCAAGTTCAGGATCGCTGATCAGCCCTGCTGCAAGGCCTGCATCACCGCCTTGGCGGTGCCTTCCGAGGAGGGCGGGTTCTGCCCGGTAATCAGCTTACCGTCCACCACGATGTGCGGTGTGAAGTCATCCCCGCAGGTGTAGGTGGCGGATTTTTCCTTCAGCATGTCTTCCAGCAGGAATGGCACAACGTTGGTCAGGCCAACGGTGTCTTCCTCACTGTTGCTGAAACCGGTCACGTTGCGACCGCCGACGAGGTTCTGCCCTGGCTTGATCTCGACGTCTCTGAAGACCGCCGGGGCATGGCATACGGCGCCAATGACCTTGTCCTGTTCGTAGGCTGCCTTGATCAGAGCGACGGACTTGTCATCGTTCACCAGATCCCACAATGGGCCATGGCCTCCGGGGTAAAACAGGGCGTCATAGTCGTTCATATCCACATCCGCCAGTTTCTTCGTGCTGGCGAGCGCTTCCTTGGCATGGGCGTCCTGCTGGAAACGACGGGTGGTTTCCGTCAGTGCATCCTCAGTTTCACTGTTGGGGTCGACGGGTGGCTGCCCGCCCTTGGGAGAGGCAACGGTGATGTCTGCGCCAGCATCCTTGAAAACGTAATAGGGGGCGGTGAACTCTTCCAGCCAAAAGCCGGTCTTGTGCCCGGTATCTCCCATCTGATCGTGCGAGGTGAGAACCATCAGTACTTTCATGTAACCTGTCCTTTTTGATCAAGGGATGTATTCTGACAACTGCCTTATAATCTTCTTTGTTGCGGTGATCCGGCTGGAATTCAACCGTGTGGGCGAGCGATCGCACCAGAACACTCATGGCGGGGTGATGTTGAAAAAACTGTTTGAATCAACGTTGCGACTGTTCCGTGCGCTTTGTCTCTGGGCTGCGGTTGGTATGGAGTTGTACGTTGCGATCAGTCTGCTGTTTCAGATCCAGCCACGCCTGAAAAATGCTGCTGGCGTTGCCGGCCAGTTGAGTTGCTGCTCGGCTCATCACACCTTCTCCTGTTTGCTTCGACTCACTGAAAGACTAGCAGCAATAATCTCTAATGCAAACGATTATCAATAACAATTCAGGGTATGGTTAGTCTTGCCTGGTGGGATGCGTTTATAGGATACCCACCCTATGGTCGTTCGCTACCTATCTGTATACACTAAAGAGCTTTGGCGCCCCTCAGCTTACAGGGCCCACAACACTAGGAGGTAGCAGTCGATGGCAATCTGGACCCGCAGTATCCCCACCCTCGAACAAATGGCCGAAGCGAGTAAAAACACCGCTGTCGAGACCATGGGTATTGAGTACGTGGAAATTGGCGATGACTACGTGATTGGCCGGATTCCGGTCGACGAGCGTACGGTGCAGCCGTTTGGCATTCTCCACGGCGGATCGTCAGTGGTGCTGGCGGAGACGTTGGGCAGCATGGCCGCCAACTATTGCCTGCGCAAGGAGAACCAGATTGCGGTGGGGCTGGACATCAACGCCAACCACATTCGGTCGGTTACCAGTGGCTGGGTGTACGGTACGGCCCGCCCGGTTCATATCGGCGGTACAACGCAGGTCTGGGAAATAAAGCTGGAAAACGAGGAGGGTAAGCTGACCTGTATCTCAAGACTCACCATGGCCGTCATCGACCGGGGCTGATATCTCCGGGGCCTTGCGACTGAGGATGCCCTGTTCGATGAAGTTTTTCATCACGATACCGTAGCTCTCGTCCGGCACTTCCCGGGCAATTTTGTAGGGTTGTCCGGCGCTGTCCGGTGTTTCTTTCAGCAGGTTTACTTCGCGGAACGTGTCCAGTGACTGCTTGGTCGCGTCCCGGACAAGCAGTACGCGCGGCTTGAGTTTGCTGGTGGGATGAGTCGCCACGATAATGCCCACCTCTCCATTAGTCATTTCCACGATGGAACCGGGTGGGTAAACGCCAATCATGCGGATAAACTCCACCGCCAGCTCGGCGTCGAACTGGGCGCCTTTATTGCGGTGGATGATCTGCAGAGCTTCCATGGACGCACGCCCCTTGTCGTAAACCCGGGAACTGGTGATGGCGTCGTAGGTGTCGACTAGCCCCACGATTTTCGCGAACAGCGGAATCTGGTACCCCGAAAGGCCCCGTGGATAGCCCTTACCATCCATTCGTTCGTGATGTGAATAGGCAACATCAACGGCCGCATGTGCCAGTCGGGGAAGCGCCGCAAGCACATCGCGACCAAATGTGGTGTGGTTTTTCATCACCGCGAATTCTTCGGGCGTGAGAGCCCCTGGCTTGTTCAGGATCTCGTCGTCGATGCGCATCTTGCCGACATCGTGAAGCAGGCCGCACAGCGCCACAGTGCGGATCTCCCCCTCCAGAAGCCCCAGGTGCTTGGCGAAAGCAGCTGACAGGATCGATACATTGATGCAGTGTTCGGCCGTGTATTCGTCCTTGTTCTTGATCTTGGTGAGCAGCAACAGGGCATTGTCGTTGCGCAGCACGCTGTCGACGCAGTTATCCACCACCTGGTGGATCTGGTTCATCTCCAGGGTGCGCCCGAGCCGTAGGCTGGACATGATGTTTTTAGCCGTAGCTTTGGCATCGGCATAATTCATCCGCGCCGTTGCCATTTCCCGGCGGGCGTCTACTTTATTGACGTAAGTGACTTTTCGCTTGGGGATGGCCGAAGGCGCTTGAGAGCCGTCGGCCCGGCCAGTTCCAACGGAGGTTTTCCGCTTGCTCACCGGCAGATGTCTCTCGGCGGTTGGAGCGACTTGTACACGTCCTTCCACGATGACCGTTTCGCACTGTTGCTGAACGGCGAGCACATCTTCCTCGGTCTGAAGAATGAAGCCCTGAAGCAGGAAATCGGTGTCTTCCCAGGGCCGGTCGAGACGAATGACATGCATCCCTATCGCCAACTGGGATACGGGGATTTCCGTCTCTACGATGTCTTCGCGGCCCATTGGCATAGTTAAGTAGTCTCGAAACCAGGATTGGCACGATCGTCAGAGTAAACTCTGTTCAGGCTTTGTGCGCTTCTCCTAAAGTATGAGTGAACGCTGCGCTCGCGTATCACTTGAATCCTAAAATAATGTCAAATGCTGTAACTAAATGAAATCATGCCGGTAATTTCAGCCTAGCATGTACTACCGCCCCTGCAACATGAAGGTTTCGTACTCCAGCTTGTCGAACTTCCGTGACAGCAGCCACAGGCCGGTCAGCACTGCGAGCAGGGCGGCAGCGGCAAAGCCATAGCCGTAGAACGACGCCCCCAATTCGATAGTGATAAACGTAAACACAATATTGCCGAAGAAAAACAGCGCACAGAGGGTGACGTTGATGCCCCGCGCGTCGAGGTAGAACAGCACGTTCTGGATCGCCAGCAGCAGCAGTTGGATGCCAACGGCGACCAGGTCAATGTGGAATAATGGCAGATACAGGGGGGAAATTCCGATAGCCGCCAGGATTTCCTCGCTCCAGAGGAAAATCACAATGACGGTTAGGCCTTGCACCTTGAAGATCTCGTAGATGCCATTGCGGGCCACAATGACCATCTGGTCCCGGAAGCGATTGATCCGTTCCAGGGTATCGCCTTCCCGTACGGCGTTGTAGAAACGTTCATAGGCCTCTGCAAAGTCGGTTTCCATGCGGACCAGGAATACCGCCATACCGGGAATGATCGAGAGGTAAGCCAGGAAGATGGGCAGGTCGTAAATCACCGAGGCGCGCAGGCTGGCAATAATGGGCTGGGACGTGTCCGGGTGGAACCAGAAGATAAATTTATCGGCCCACACCGCCGCATTGAACAGCAGACCGGTAAGAATCAGTGCCGGAAAAATCTGCCGCCGCCGGGTAAAATCAAAGCGGATGAAGTGGTTGCCTGGATATTGCCGGATAATGGTGTAGAAGAAGCTGAAGAACAGCAGGCTGTGGCCCAGAAGAAGGCCCGCCAGCAATCCCTCAAGGCCAAATTGTGACAGCACCATGGAGCTGACCACGGCGGTGGCGTAACCCAATGCGAAAACCACCACAATGCGACGATAGGACTTCATGCTGGACAGGAAGATCGTCACCGGCCACAGGTTACACAGCACGACGAAGTTGGCCAGCATCAGCAGGCGGTACAGCACCGAAGTGTCGCTGAAAAACAGCACCATGGCCATCAACCCCAGGCCCAGGGACAGTACCGTGGTAACCCAGATCAGCCCCATCAGATTGGGCAGGATCAGGTCATTGCGCTTGGCGTACAGCCGGTCTGCCACCCACCGGGTGAAGACGTGCTGGAACAGGCCCGACAGGGTCAGGGAGACGGCCATCAGGTAGGTTACCGATACCAGGAACTGAACTACCTCGGTATCAGATACCGCCAGTGTGAAACTGATCACCCCGATCAGCATGACGCCGAGCACTGACAGCACCCAAGGGCCGGAGCTGATGATACCGGCCAGGCCGTAGGCCTCGAACAGGTTCAGGAAGCTGTCGCGCTTGAGGATGCGGCGTATCTCGAAACCGATGCCTGCCATTAGCCGTTCAACCCCCTGTCGTAAATGGAGCGATAGGCCCCGAACATGCTTTCCAGGGTATAGAACTTCTGTACCCGTTCCAGTCCCGCTTTTTGCGCCTGTTGCCATTGTTCGGGGTTCGATAGCAGCCGCACCGCTTCCCGCGCGGTCGCTTCCGGGTCAGCGATGGGCACAACGGCACCGCTGGCGCCCAGTGCCCGATCTTCGTCGCTGGCGCCTTCCAGTAATTCGCGGCAAGCGCCTACATCGGTGGCCAGGCAGGGCAAGCCCGCGGCGTGGGCCTCAAGGATCACCAGCGGCAATGCCTCGGAAATGGACGTCAGTACCATCAATCCAAGCTGAGGAAGAATGTCGTTGACGTTCTGGAACCCCAGGAATTTCACTCGCTGGTTGAGGCCCAGGCTATCCACCAGTTCCTTGCATTCGCGTACATAGGTTTCGTCCTCGTCTTCCGGGCCGACGATCCAGCCCTCCACGTCGGGAATGCTGTCGCTGACCGAGCGCATGGCGCGGATGAAGGTTTTTATATCCTTGATGGGAACGACCCGCCCGACCAGCCCCAGGACTTTCGGAATGCCTTCAGGGCGAGCCTTCCTGGCGGCGTCGAAGCGGGTGGGCTCAATACCATTGGGAATAATGCAGGTACGTTCGGGCGGTGCACCGTCCTGAAACTGCCGTTGCTGGTTGCCCTGGTACAGCGACACGATCGGGTCTGCCTGCTGGTAGGCCAGGCGTCCCAAAGCCTCGAAAAAACGGATCCAGAGTCTGCGAATGTACCCCAACTGCTCATTCAGCGTACCGCTGACCTGGTCCGTGGGGTCGTGAATCCACTGGGCTTGGGACAGGTCAATCTTGCGCTCCTTGGTGTAGATACCATGTTCACTGAGTGCAAAGGGAATGCCCCTCTGTTCGCTGGCGATGGCGCCGAGCAAGCCCGCGTAACCGGTGGAAATGGAATGCAGCATGCGTACGGCCGGCATCTTCCGCGCCACTTCTGCGAGCTGGAATAACGGCGCGTGCATGATTCGGATGGACCAGAAATAATCGACGAACGACGGTTCCGTGCAGTATTTGCGGTAGTTCTCGTCAATCATCTCCCAGCTTTCTTCGCTGTAGAGGAAGTCGTCACGGCTGATGCCCCGCTTCTGGCCCAGGTCCGCAAACACCTTGTGGAGGATGTCTGGCGGTACTGATTCTTCGGACTTAAATTGCTCGTGCAGGCACTTCTGGGCTTCGAAGGCGGCCTTGTTACCCCGCCGTGGCCGGGGTTTGCCAGCGGCTTCGGTGTCCATCAGGTAGTGGCATTCCAGGTGAGTGACATTGTCCGGGAGAACATACTGTTGCTCGCCGTAGTGCGCGCGGTCGCCGCCCAGAAAGATGAGGGCGAAGGTGTATTCCGGCAGGCCTGTAATGACTTGGTGCACCCAGGAGGACACCCCGCCCCGGATGAACGGATAGGTGCCTTCCAGCAACAGGGCGATGTCAGCTTTTGGGGTTACGCTGGTTTTGGGTAATGTCATAGCCATGACTTGATGACCGGTCGGTTGGCGGGGTGGAAACGCTCGAGAGGGCAGGCCGAAAGATGTTGGCGCACCTGATCAAAATCCCGGCGCAGGTACGCGACTTCCCCCAGGTAAGGCATGATCAATTCCGGTGACGAGCCGCCAGCAAGAGCCGAACGGAAGGCCTCCTCGGCGTTGTCGATGTTGCCCAGGGCCAACTCCACCCGGCCGAGCAGGCGCCAGTCGTTGTGTTGGGAGCGGCGGGCCACCAGTCGTCGTAGCAGTTTACCGGCACTGTCCAGGTAATACTGTCGCAGGCCACCTTGGGCCAGGCCCAGGTAAGCCATCTCCCACCAGACCTGTGCCAGCCTCCGTTGAAGGGAAACGCTGGTCAGGTCGTCGGCGCTCTGCAGTGACTGCTGGAGAGTGCCGGCTCGCTGGGCCAGGGTTTTCTCTTTTTGCTCAAGCATGGAATAGGCCAGCAATCGCACATCGTCAGACGGGTCTTTCAGAGCTTCACGCAGAATTTCAATGGCGTCCCGGTCGTTCATCTGGCGAGTGGCCATCAATGCTTTCAGGCGTTTGTCGGTGTCAATGGCCTCGCGCAACACCTGGCGAAGGCCGCCCTGGCTGTATACCACCTGCAGGTCCATATCGATCGGCTGGAACGGCAGTTCAGGGATGTCCACTTCCTGCCAGGGTATGTCGCGACTTGATCGTGGCAGATAGAGTGCCAGTAACATGCCCAGCACCAGGCCCACGCTGCCAATGAAAGGGATGGCAAACTGCAGGGTGAACAGGAAGACACCTGTGGTAATGGGCTGCCCGCGATAGCGCGACGGCATCAACGGCAGCAGGATCAGGGTGAGCAGCGCACAGGCCATGGCATGGGCGATCAGGTAAGCGGCGAGCTCAAGGTTGCCGGCGGTGGGTGATAGCAGCCCGGTGACGCCGCCGGTTTCCAGCGCCAGGGCTAGCAGCGCAAACCAGCTATTGGCCATGGTTAGTCTCCCCGTGACTGTCGAACAGGAAGGACTGTACCCACTCATCGGCCTGGGCCCGATTACGGACCTGCAGCGTTTGCGGTGTCACCAGGTCACTGGCGTGCAAACCCAGCTGTTCTCTCAGCCCGTCGTCCAGGCGTTGCAGATAGCCGGCCAGGCCCAGTTCATCGGTGAGCGGCATCAAAACGACGATGTAGCGCTGATTGCCAGCCCGGTGTTCGGCAATGACATCGAGGCCCCGGCGGACTTTTTGAATGTGGTCGGCAATCAACTGGCCATTGCGGCTGTCGGCGAGTGGCAAGCCCACCATCGCTGCGGGTAGGTTGAAAAATTCCGCGTCGCGGCCAGCACGGGCCAGATGGCGACGGAAGTAACGCCACTCCGGTGAGCCACCGGCCTTTACTTCCGTTTGTTCGTGGGCGATGTCCGCCATGTGCCCGGCCAGGATAGCCAGCAGTCGCAACGAGCGAGCCTCAAAGCTGAAAAAGGGCATGGTCTCGATAACGCACAGGCCGATAAAGCGATCCTCGGAATCGATCAGGGGAATGGCTGCCAGCAGATCGGTGTTGAGGTCGCCCATACGCTGGCGGAACTCGGTCTGTACGGACACCAGTCTCCGTTCCGCCAGTGCGTGCAGCAGAAGGGGGTCTTTCAGGTCCATTTTTTGAAAGCGACCGACCGTCGCCAATGGTTCCGGCTCGGGTACCCCATTTTTGATGGCATAGATGCCTGCAATCTGCAGTTGCCCATAACGCACAAGTAGCTGGAGCATCAATGAGGCCGTCTCCTGATTCAGCCCGGTCTGACCGGCATCACCAACCTGTGCGTAGAGGCGTCGAAGGGCCTCTCTCAGACTGCTGGAGCTGCCGGCCAGTTGTTGCTCCAGTCGGTCATGGGAGACCTTGAGCAAATAGTAGTTGCGGGTGAACTCTTCCAGACGGGAGCCGCGGTAGTCGTTGCTTGCTTCCAGTTTCTGCTGCTGGCGGCCCCAGTAGTCCCGAAACTCGCCCGCCAACAGGCTGATGCCGAGCACCCCAATGGTCCAAACGTAAGGAAATTCACGGGCGCCGCCGGTGATCTCGAGCCGCAGGTGAAAACCCAGGGCAGCGATGATGATCAGGGCTGAAATCAGCGCCATGAAAAAACCATACCTCAGGCCTACCAGCAGCGGTGCCAGCACTGGCCAGGGAAAGTTACCCGTCAGATAGAACGGATCATCCGGCCGGTGCCAAACGCTGAAAGCCAGGAAAAACGCGGTAATCAGCAGGGTTTCCAGCCACTTCAGGGCAATGGGCACCCGTACCTTCTCGCCCGTTATCTGCTCTGCTTCGTCCATAGTGAACCCTGTTGCTCAGGCGGTGTTATTGGCTTTCGGTGATTGGCATGGCGTTGGCCAGCTCGTCCAGAACCTTGTGGGCCGCCACGCTCAGGCTTTCGCGGCCCCATCCCGTGCGGGCGGAGGTGCCGGACCACACCACGCGATTGTCATCTGCGCTGCGTATTTCCAGGGTGACACCCACGGCGGGCTCGCCATCCAGCCCTCTTTTGTAGCGCCACTCCTCCACGGTGCCCGTAAACAGGTAATCAGCACCGTCGTTGCGGGCCGTGGCGAGGGCTGTTTGCTGTCGTTCACTGCTTTCGTACAGCAGGGGGTTGCGGTCGTCCGGCAGGTAAAGCGTCACGTTTTCGCTGCCCTTGGCTCTCAGGATTGCGGATAGAACACTGGCGGCCTGGTCCCCAGCCTGGGGCGTCTGTGACAGGTTAATCAGCGGCAGCACCGCAAACTGTCCGTCTTCTGGAATCGGCGAGCCTTCCTGACTCTGGATAACCGAACAGCCAGCCAGAAGTAACAGGGTGAGCCAGAGGCTATGGCGTAGTGTTTTCATAACGGTCTCCTTCAGCGACCAGGGTAAATCGTGTATGTAAGATTGAATTCAGTTCGGCCGTTGCCGTCCAGCCCTTCCGACGACCAGCGTCCGGACAGGGCCAGTTCATCATCCCCCAGCACTCTCCAACCCAGGCCCACTTCCACACCGACTTCCGCCGTTGAAGTGGATAATACATAACCGGCGTCCAAACCGAGAAATGCGCGGGGTGAGGGTGTTGAGCGATACAATGCGTGGGGTGAGCCATGGAACCAACGTGTGCCGACACCGATACGTTCGTACTCCTCGGTCAGCAGGCTGGCGGTTTCCAGTGGCTGATCCAGTGCCGCAAGGGTGGATGAGGGCAGGGTGTCGGCCAGTGATAGCTGCTGGTTGCGATAGCCCGCGCTGATAATCCAGGCCGGGTCATTGCGGAAAATGGTGTAGGTGGCATTCAGGTCCAGCCCGAAGCCGTCCGCCAGTTGATCGTTCTCCAGGCTGTTGACCGTCAATTGTTCAATCTGGGCATTCAGGTTAAGCCGGGAGAAAGGGGTGTAGCTGGCGCTGGCGTAGGCGCGGTCGCGGCGGGTCAGCCACCAGGCTTCGGCGCTGTCCGGTGTGCGCTCCTGAAAATGGTAGCCGGCACCGAGGGCGATGCGGTCAGACCATTGCTGGTCGAAGGCGGCGCTGACGGCCAGGTCATCCTGCTGGTAGCGCGGCAACTGGCTGACCGATACCGACCAAGCGCCGTTGCCTGAGCGCCTGTTCACCTCGAAAGACGTTTCGCTGCTGCGCCCGGGGGTGCTTATCAGGCGCCCGGAACCGCTCGCCTTGAGGGTGTTGGCAGACAGTTGCCAGCGAAACTCGTCTTCGCTGAATTGGCCGGTTATCCCGCTGCGTTGAACGGTAAAGTTACCCAGGTTCTGCCAGCGGCTGCCCACTTGGATGGCACGGTTGAGCGTCTGGTGTAAATTTACCGTGTCCTGCATCGTCACTCTCTGCTGTTCCGGCGTCATTGGGCTATTGAGTCGGTCAAGCTGTCGGACATAGCGGCCGATCTGTTGTTCGCGGTTTTCTGGCGCGGGCCGGAGCGTTTGTCCGATGCGTTGGCGTACTGCTTCGTTTCGACCGTCCGGTACAGGCAGCAGGGCCTCCGCGACCAGTGTGTCACCCTGGTTGGACGCGAAATACGCCAGGGTTTCCCGCAACCCCCTCTGGTCAGGGTCGTCGCCGTCGCCGCTGCGGGGAAAGGTCGCCAACGTCTGCCAGGCCAGCTTGAGCAACCCTTCCTCACTGTACACCGTGAAGCGGTTGGCTGGAGTGGATGGGTCTTCCCGTAATCTTACCGCGGCCTTTTGGCGCAGATCGGTTGCGGTGCCGGGTGCACCTGTCTGTTCCAGCAGTCTTGCCGTGTCCAGAAGCCACTCAATGTCATCACTGCGGGTTTTCATGCCCTGACGAAACCAGTTCAGGGCCTGTCTCGGCTGGCCCAGGGCACTGTAACCATAGGCCAGGACCGGGTAGGCGGCGGGAGAAGGTGTATCATCGATTCGGGCCAGCAGGGCCTGGAGGGTGTCGGCGAACTGTTCCGCATTGGCAAGTTGCAGCCAGGCCCAACTGATCATCAGGTTCTCGTCGTCGGGTGCCAGCTCCCACGCGGCGCGGTAGGCATCGTTTGCTGCCAGGACCTCGTCGTTGCGTTGGTGAATCAAAGCCCGAAGTGACCAGTAGCGCGGGTTGTTGCGGGCAGTGGGTAGTTCCGTTTGCCAGCGTTCGAGGGTTTGCTCCAGTTCCTGCCACTGCCCGAGGGCCAACTGGTATTCAGCAATAGCAGCCAGGAACCTGGGTTGCCCTGTTTCGAGGAACAGGTGCTCACTCAGTGATAAGGCTCTTGGGTAATCCTCGAAAAGGGCCGCCAGGTTAAGCAGGCGCTCCTTCAGATTCAGCGTAAGCTCGCTGTCGCTTCTGGCCAGGAGACTTTCATAATCCCGCTCCAGAATGTCGGTTCTACCCAGGCTGTTCGCCAGGTCCATCCGCATGATTTGAACCGTCTCGGCCAGTTGCCGGTCTTGCGGCTCGAAATCCAACAGTGCCAGGGCTCGTTCAGGTTGCCGTGTGCGCCAGTAAAGAGAGGCCAGTTGTATACGGTCGGCGTCGGATAACCGTGGCTCGTTTTCCAGCAGTTCAATGGCGGCGGGGAAATCACGCAGGTTAACGAGCAGCGTCAGCAGCCGTTCCCTGAGCGTGTCGGACCGGGGAAATCGTGATCGGCCTTCCGTTAACCACTCCCTTGCATCATCGAAGCGTCCGGCACCCACCAATGCCTCGGCCAGGGTGATGTAGCCGTCCGGCTGCAAACGCTCCTGCCTGGCCCCCTCGGTTAACAGCATTCGCAGTGTGTCCCATTGGAAAAGCCCGCGCGCCAGGTCCACCGATCGTTGGAAGGCCTGCGAAGAACCGGTTTGCTGATAGAGGGACACCCAGACAGGCAGTGCTTCCTGAGGCAGGTCGTTCCATTCCAGCACTTGAGCCATCGTTTGCCGGTCTTCGTGAGTGAGCCCGTTCGGTGTTTTCTGCAGCCTCCGGATGGTATTGAGCGCCGCTTTCAGATCCCCGGCGGCGAGTTGGAAGGCCAGCAATTCTCGCTGGTACTCTGTGTCGCCGGGATGCCGGTTCGCCCGTTGCCGAATCCAGGTGGCTTCATCCGAAGCCGAACCAGCCAGTCTTGCCAGCCGGATACCTTCGGTCAGTGCTGGTTCCGACATCCTGGTGTCGGGGAGTTTTTGCTTGAAGAGCGCCAGCGCCGCTTTCGGATTGCCGCCGGCAAGCTCCAGGCGAATGATGTTGTCGATGAACTCATCGCGGGCCTCGGGGCGGACCGTATCAATATAGGGGCGCAAAGTGGCTGCAGCCATGCCGGGCCGGGACTGTGCTTCCTCCAGCCGAGCGATTTCAAGGGCCAGTTGAAGCCGCTGGCCGGGGTTGGTCATCCGGTCCTCAACGCCTTGCAGTAATGTCAGGTAACGGGGCTGGCTCAGCCAACTGGAGGCGGGCCTCAAGAGCTCCAGAATGCGCTCCGGTTCGTAGGGTTGGCGGACCAGCGCCTGGGCGTCGGCAAAGAGCTGGTCTTTCCGGGCCTCCTTCCTGGGGCCTTCGGGAATGGCGAACAGTCGTTGTGTCTGCAGTTCCAGGTAATACGCAAAGGCCTCTTCCGGCACGGTCTGTTGCGCCATCAAGGGAGCCATTACCTGGTCTGCGCGTTCCAGTTGGCCGGTTGTGCCAAGGGCCCGGGCCAGGCTGAGGCGCAAGGGAGTGTTGTCTGAATCCGAACGCAGCAACACTTCCAGATAGGCGATGGAAAGGGCGTCTGGCGTTTCAAGGTAGTCGGGGTTCTCGAACACCGCCTGCCTGGGAAACAGCAGATACAACGCCAGCGCGATAAGCGCCCCCATAAGGACGAGTGCGGGCAGGCTGAAGAAGGACTCCCTGTTCCGACGCATAACGCTATTGGCACTCCAGCGTCAGGGAATCCGTTTGCCGGCCGCTGAGAGCAACTTGCACCTGTTCACCTGTCCGGGATATCCGAGCCGAATTGTCGCTGGTTGTGCATCGCCGGGTTCCGGCAAGGGTGAATTCCACGTTTTGATGGCTCTGCAAGCCCAGGATTATCCGCCATTTACCGGCTACCTGCTGGCGCTGCCATTGGGTAAGCACGCCATTGGCATGGGCCAGACTGGGGCCTTCCGGAGCGGTATCGGTCAGGAACAGTTGGGGTGAGTCACCGGTCAGATGCACGTAGCGGTGGCCGGCAACATCGTGGAAACCGGCGACGCCAGTGCTTCTCTCCAGGTCGGGAAACTGGTCCTGCTCAATGGTGACGGTATGGGGTTGGCCAATACCACGCCAACGCCAGCTACCGTCGTCGTCTCTGAGCAACGCCGAGTAATAGAGAGTTTGCACACGCTTGGCGTAGTCGCTGAGATAGAGCGGCGTGACGGGTTGAGCAAGGGCGTATTGGTAGATCTCATGCAAGGCGCCCAGGGCCTCGGGTTTGGTGCCCGAATAGGAGTGGTAGTAAATGCCCATGGGCTTCAGCCGGCCTTTGTCTTCGAGAATGCGGAAAGTGTCTGTCACATTGCGGAACCCATAGTAAGGGCCTGTCCAGTGGTTGGTGTAGACGTTTTCGTTCATCACCGGTGCGTACACCTGCAGTTCATCGCCCACGGGGCGGGCATCAGGCCAGGTTTCCGCCAACTCGGAAGCGTAGGGCAGTGGCTTGGTGTTGCCGCCATTGACGTTGACCAGACCGGCTTCCCGAACCCGTTTCAGGGCATTGGCGCCGGGCCGGGCGTCGCCCGTCCAGAGGAACACCGATACGGGTTTGTCCGCCGGGGCCAGGCGTTGATTAATGTATCGCACCGAGCCCTCGATTTCCCGTTCAAGCGACGCCTGGTAATCCGGGATGTTCATGAAATAGCCATACAGTGTGTTTTCAAGCCTCGGGGCGGGGCCACCTTCTATCGATTGCCAGAAGAACGGATGACTGTAGGTATGAGATGCCACTTCCACCGAGTTCATTCTGAACAGGGCCCGCGCGATGCGTTCTGCTTCCGCGCTGGCACCCGGGTACAGGCCCTTGGGGGAGACTTCTGATTCGATGACCGAAACGGTGTGGGGCACTTCGTACCGCGACAGAATCTCATCCTGGATGACCTGGGCGCTCAGCGGGCTGCCGGGAAACTCCCCCCGGGAGACGAAACCATCGCCGTCAATGTGGGCCGTGAGTATACGGCGGCCATTTTCAGTGGTGGTATCAATCACCGGCATGGCGGGTGCACCATAGGCCTGCTGGATAAACTCGAAGGGGTTGAACAGCCAGTAGGCTTCGTCGTCGGGCCCGGTTTCGAACAGGAAGGGCGCTGAGGCCACGCCGCCCCCGCCATGGGTGTATATGGCCGAAAACCGCTGGCCCTGCGCGTCGGTGATGGTCAGCCAGGGCGTGTGCCCTTCTACTTGCGGCATGGCTTGCGTGGTCAGGGAGGGCAGCCGCCGACCTTCGTAATGGGTCACCGATGGGTGTACGCGCTCATGGCTCAGAGGCGCAGCGGGCACCGCGGTGCGGTTAGCGGCCATCACGCCGCTGCACGCCGGGTTACCGGGGATCAGCCCCATCAGCACCACGGGTACACCCTTGTCCTGCTGCCGGGCAAGCCATGAACAAAGGCCGCTGTGACGATCCCCGGTTTCCCACCAGACCAGGATACCCGCGTACCGGTCTTCGGTGGGCTCCGTTGGCAGAGGTTCCAGCGCGGAGTGATACTGTGGGATGAATCCGGAACGCTCCAGCACAATGCCACCAAAACGATGGGCGGCGCTTCGGTCCATGTTGAATTCTGGCAAGTCATGAATCACCAGGACGTGGCGTTTCACCTGTGCGGGTTGGGACGGGCTGAGGCGATCCAGGGCCGGGTTGGCCACCCAGGGCACAAAACCGTCGCGACGTAGCTGGCCTGCAAGTTCCCCGGCCCGGGAGGCGTCCGCTACGTAATCGATGGCAATCATGGGCATGTCCGGCCGCGCCTCACGCCAGCGCTGTAGCTGTTTGTCCAGCCACTGCCGGTCTGTTTCAGAAACTTTGTAGTAAAGTTTTTCCTTGGCGTTGTAGCCATTGCGCCAGGACTCCAGGGCGAGCCCGTCGACCTGACCGATAACGCTGTCTGGCAGGTGGAAGCCGCGGTTGAGGATAATCTTGCCGTTCGGGTGCCGGGCGCGGATGTCCGAAATCAGTTGTGTCTGAGCTTCTGCGAAGGCTTGCGTCTGCGCTTCGCCACTGGCAGCAAGCGTAAAGCTGTCCAGAGTATCGAGAAACACCCCCTGGAAGCCGCGCTTGAAGGCCGGGTCAATGAGGTTGTCCAGCAGAAAGGTGCGAACGTCGGGGTTGCGCAGGTCCAGCACAGCGCTTGACCAGGCCGGGTTCTTGCCGACCAGCCAGCTTTTCTGCAGGCTTCCGAACAGTCGATGGCTGCGGGCCATTTCTCCGACACTGACGTAGGCAATGGGAGCGGTGCTGGCCCCGGCCAGCAGGTCGACACGTGCGTCGCTGGCCTGGTCCTGTTGCAACACCACCCAGTCGTAAGCCATCAGGCTGCCTATCGGAGCTTCATGGCCATAGTAGAACGCGATGTTAGGCGGTTGGCCCACGGCATTGGTCGTAAAACTGAAGGGCAACAGTAGGGCGACTGCAAGAAGCTGAAGCAGAGGGTGTCGTCTTATCATGTGGGACCGGAATCAGGTAAAGCAGCGACTGAATGATGCGCGCAATGTCATCGCGAATGAGTAATACGTTGCTAATCTAGTATAGATGACAATGTGCAAGCACTCGATTATAAGAGCATTTTGTAATGAGGGAATAGTGTTATGACCTCGGTGAAGAACGGCATCCCCCTGTGGTGGCTGGCCATGGCCGCCACGTTGACGCCGCTGATCACCATTCACGCGACTTTCGCGGTGTCGGTACTGGAAGGGCACATTTCCTGGTGTATTCCATACTGGGACAGCTGCACGAGCATCAGCCGCACTGGCCGATACGGTACCAGCTATTTCATTTTCAAGGGCACCATGTTGCCGGCGGCGATGCTCGGCATTCTGTTCTGGGCTCTCAACGGTCGTTGGCTACTGCAACTGGGTGCCACCAGTCGCGGTCGGCCCTGGGTCCCCTGGCTGGGCTTTGTCGCATGTATGTCTCTTGCCGCCTACACGCTGGCCCTGGGTCACGAAGGGGATGGTTTCAACCTGATTCGCCGGATTGGTGTCGTGCTGTATTTTTCGCTGACGTTCATCGCGCAGTTGCTGATCAGCTCGGCACTGAAGGGGCATCCGCGATGGCATGCCAATGGCAGGCGACTGTTGTGGCTATGTGAGCTGATACTGGCGGTGGGTATTCTATCGGTTATCCTCACGGCCGTTGTGCCAGAGGTGTACAGCCAGGTAGACGACGCCTTCGAATGGGTTTTGGCGTTTTTGATCAATCTTCATGCGATATGGGTCGCGGTATTGTGGAAACAGAGTCGTTTCCGGGCGAGACTGTGGGCTGAGTAATTCAGAGGTCAGAGCGACATCAGCCCACGAACCAGTGCCGCCACACCAGCAACGGCTGCGATGCCGAGAATGACCGGCCTCAGTCCGTCAAAAGGCATGCGGTTGACCAGCTTGCCGGAAAGCCAGAAGCCGATGAGAACCCCCGGAAAGGTGACAGCAAACAACTGTAGCTCTCGCTGCCCCAGGTAGCCGGAAACCACCAGGGCGGCAATACTGAAAAAACTCGCCACCAGAAAGAAGGCCGACATATTGGCCCGCACCAGTGGTCCCTTCTGATTCTGGTAGATCAGTGCAATCGGTGGGCCGCCAACGGCGGTAATGGTTCCCATGTAGGTCGAGGCAGCGCCGGCCAGGATACTGTTGCGAGCGTTCAGGGCAGGTCGCAAACCACCTGCGCTCAATAATACGCCAATCAGGATCAGAACGCCGAACGCCAGCTCAAATCCCGTGGGTGAAATCAGCATCAGCGTAATTCCGGCCAGGATCATGCCGCCAACGCCCCCGCCAATGGCAAAGCGCACTTCGCGGACCTGCAAGGCGCCCCGGTTCCGCAGCAGCATGAAAATCGTCAGCACCACGGCGTTCAGAACCAGCGGCGCCGGTATCAGCATGGGGCTGATCAGGAACAGCAATGGTGCCGCCAGCGTACCGATGCCGTAACCTGCCACGCCCTGCAAACAGGCGCCGGCCAGCAAAGCCAGGTTGGCAAGTAGTATCTGCAGCAGGGAAAGGTCAGTCACAATCGGGCTACTCGATCAGGTCAATTGATGATTGTTGATAGCACAGCCGCAGGGCAACTAAAACTGTTAAAATGAATCATTTACGTGTCCTGGGTCTGCCGGGTCCGTGAACAGCACTAACCGGCGATAAGGACGACCCGATGGCGCCAGAGATTACCCCGGACGACTGCCCCTGTGGCAGCCGCCAACCGTACAGCACTTGTTGCGAGCCATGCCATCAGGGCAAACCGGCATCCTCACCGGAAGCCCTTATGCGATCTCGCTACTGCGCGTTTGTACTGAATCTGACGGACTATCTGAAAGCCACATGGCACACCAGCACCCGGCCCCAAGACCTTGATCTTACCGAGTCGCCGAAGTGGGTGTCGCTGCAGGTACTGTCGTCAGATGAAGGTGAACACGAGGGCAGGGTGCACTTTCGCGCTCTTTACCGGGCAGACGGTGGCTGGGGGTATCTGGAAGAGAACTCCCGCTTCGTTCGCGACGGTGGGCGTTGGTACTACGTGTCAGGCGATACCCGCGAAGGGACCCTCAAGCCTGGCCGGAACGAATCCTGCCCCTGCGGAAGTGGCAGAAAATATAAGGCCTGTTGCCTGTGAAACACGCTACGCCTGAAGCGGCAAAAGGCGTGGGTTTCGGCCTGTCCGCCTATACCTTGTGGGGCTGTTTCCCTATTTATTTCGCCCTTTTCGAGGGTGTGCCATCCTACGAAGTGCTGGTTCACCGGATCGTCTGGTCCTGTGTTTTTCTCGCCATTGTGGTGAGCTTCCTGGGGCGCTGGAAACCCATCACTGCTGCGTTGGCTCGCCCCAGGAAGCTTGGCTTCGTATTCGGGTGTGCGGTGTTCATTGCACTGAACTGGGGGGTCTATATCTATGCCGTGGAAACCCGGCATGTGCTCCAGGCGAGCCTGGGGTATTTCCTCACGCCGCTGGTGAATGTCGGGCTGGGCATGCTGGTGTTGCGGGAAAGCATTTCCCGACTACAAATTGTGGCGGTTGCATTGGCGACCATCGCCATCCTTTACCAGCTTTTTCTATTGGGCGTGGTTCCCTGGATCACCCTGGTGCTTGCGTTCAGTTTCGGTACCTACGGCCTGCTCCGAAAGCAGGTGGAGCTGGATGGCCTTTCGGGCCTGTTTGTGGAGACGCTGCTTCTGTTGCCCGTCGGTCTGCTGGCTCTCGGGTTGCTGAGTTCCGTCGGGGAATCCCACTTCAATGACAATATCTCGACCACGCTGCTTCTGATGTCCAGCGGTATCGTCACCGCCATCCCCCTGTTGTTCTTTGCGGGTGCTGCCCGCCGGCTACGCTTGGCGACCGTGGGCTTTCTGATGTACATCAACCCCACGCTGCAGTTCTTCATCGCGCTGTTTGTGTTTGATGAACCCATGAGTGGGGAGAAGCTGGCGAGCTTCGTGATGATCTGGGTGGCGCTGGGACTTTATTCCTGGTCGGCCTGGATGGGGCGTGGGATGAATCCCGCCCCCAAATAGCGGGGTGTCAGCCAATGCCACCAAGGGTCAGTATGTCATCCCGCCGACGGTTTTTCTCCTCGGCAAGGTTTGCGATCAGCGTGTTCAGGCCCGCCACTGGTGCCAGCATGTCAGGCTCCGTGGCAATGCTATCGCGAAAGTCCGATAGCATGTCTATCTGCACGTGCAGGTCCTGGAAGTCACCGAACCGTTGTTGTCGATGTTTTAACTGCCTGAGCATGTCGCGGAACGCCGGTTTGTCCAATTCGGCCAGGTAGCGTATGCGTTTCAGTCGTTTGCGCAGGTCGTGAAAGTGATCGTCCGGGGACTGTTCGTTCAGTTGCCGCGCCACGTCGTTGTGCTTGTGTATGTGCTTTTCCAGGGCTTTGCGGACGTCTTCGGTGGCCAGTTTCCGGGTTACCTTTGTCAAGTGGCGGGAGGTGAGGCGCTGGTACCACCCATCCATGTCTTTGCGGTATTGCCGACTGTTCAGGCGTTTGGTCAGTTCCTGGTGTTCAACGTCTGCCAGGTTGGCAAAATGGCTGCGGGCGCCGGAGCTCACCAGGGCCAACTGGGTATCTTCCTCCAACGGCCATTGCGCCAGGTCACCCAGTAATACGTGAAGGTCTCTGAGCCGGCTGGTGGCTTGGCCATGCCACTTCAATACCTTGACGGCCTTGCGTAAATCGCCGTCACCGCGGATGTCGACAACCGCTTCAGCAATGGCCCGGCTGCGGCGGATGGCAATGCGGTACTGATGCAGAAACTCGTCGTCGTATCCGTGCAAGACGCCGGGTTCCAGACCCCTGATGCGTTGATACTGGTGTAACAGCGATTCTGGGATATGCCCTGGCAGGGGCAGGTGCTCATCGATATGGATTTTCGTGCGTTTGCGATGAAACTGCTCGTAGCTAACGTCGTTTGGCGTCAGTAACTTTTCAAGCCGGCCCTTGTTTTTGCCGATCTCGTGCCAGTGTTCTATTGGCAGCGCAATGTGCATGTAACTGCAAGTGGGGAAAGCGTCAGGTGCGTGTTTTAACAGCAGACATGCCAGATCCTCCAGCGCCGGGTTGTGGCCAATCAGGGTAATGCTGTCTTCGCTCCGGTCGCGCAACCAGTCCAGCACGACCTCATGGTTAAACGTGTAGAGAACAGGCGCCAGATTAACGGTGTGATGGAGGTTACTCGGGATCAGACCTTCCAGGGTCTGTCGGGCGCGGGCGGCATTGCTGCAGTATACCGTTCCGTCGAGCGCCCCTTCCGCACGGATTGCCCTGCCCATTGGCTCCAGTTGTTTCAGCCCGCGGTTGTTGAGAGGGCGCTCGTGATCACGAAGACCATCGTCGGCCCAGCTGGATTTCGCGTGGCGAATCAGATAGAGGTGTTTCATCCGTGCCCTTGACGCCGGTTTTATTGGGTCAGATTTGATGAATCGGACGTTTGTGCCTAGACCTTTAGTCTAACGCGGGTTCAAGTCCATCGCCTACCAGCCGTTGATACTCTCAACAATAAATGCAAATGCATGAGTGAGTTGTGGCAGTGTCGCAGCTTTATACCCCGAATCCGAACACACGGTATTACAAACTGGAACACACTCTGGTGCACGGTTGTGGATAATTGCCCTGAATATTTGATCTCATACGGAGAAGTCCTTAATGACATTGCTGAGCCGGTTACGCATTCGTTCCCGTCTTCTGCTGGGCGTTCTGGTCCCGGTGGTAATAACGGCGGCAACCCTCGCCTGGATTTCGGTCGCCCAGATAAAAAGCGGTGGTGAGGCCGAGCTTGAGCGCCTGGAAGCAAGTTTGCTCAGTGCCCGCAAGGAAGAATTGAAGAATCTGGTGGATACCGCCCGTTCCGTGGTGCTGGACGCAAAGAACGATCCGGACCTTTCGGATGCCGAGGCCCGCGAAGCGGCAAGGGATCGTCTGCGCTCTATCCAATTTGGGGGCGGCAACTATATTTTTGCGTATGCCAAAGATCTGGAAAACCTGGCCTACGCGCCGGATCCTTCCCGGGAAGGACCTACGACCAACCCAGATGTTCAGAAGCTGATACGATCACTGTTTGAAGCGGCACGTAAGGATGGCTTTTTTGGTTATGACTGGCCCAACCCCGCCTCTGGCGAGGTTGAGCCCAAGGTGTCATTTACCACGATTGTTCCCGATTGGGGCTGGATGATCGGGACCGGTGTGTATGTCACCGATATCGCGGAAGTAGTTTCTGCCGCACGCGCGGATATTGAAGCTGAGATCGCTGAAACTCTCGGTTTTATTGTTCTGGTAACCGTGATTGTGGTCGTCATCGCATTGCTCATCGGTGTGTTTGTAGGTCGTACGGTGACGAAACCGTTGAACACCGTTACTGCCATGATGAAGGACATCGCCGAGGGTGAGGGCGATCTCCGTCACCGCCTGCCGGACGAAGGTAGCGACGAACTTGCAGAGCTCGGGCGGCGTTTCAATGCCTTCGTAGTGAAAATCCAGGACACCATCCGCGATGTCGGCGCGACTACCGACCAGGTTGCTTCCGCAGCGGAAGAACTCAGCCGCGTTGCCAATGAAACCCGGGCCTCGGTGCAGGAGCAGGGTTCCGAAACGGATCAAATTGCTTCAGCCATTAACGAAATGGCGGCCACGATCCAGCAGATTTCCGGCAATGCCAACTCGGTGGAAAGCGCGGCCTCCGACGCAGACAGGCTTGCACGGGATGGCGGCGAGACCATTGCTAACGCCCAGGCTTCTGTAAACCAGCTGTCGGAGGAGATTGAATCCAGTTCTACCCGCATCAGTAACCTGGCTGAAAAAACCGACGAGATTACCCAGGTACTGGATGTCATCCACGCCGTCACTGACCAGACCAACCTGTTGGCCCTCAATGCGGCGATTGAAGCGGCCCGGGCCGGCGAGCATGGCCGCGGTTTTTCGGTGGTTGCCGATGAAGTGCGCCAACTGGCCAAACGCAGTGCGGAATCCGCTGATCAGATTCGCGGTATGATTGACGGCTTCGTGACTGAGTCCCGCGCTGCGGTGGAGCGGATGGATGCGTCCCGCCAACGTTCCAGCGAAACGGTAGAGCGCATCAACCACGCCACCGACGCCCTGCGCACCATTGAGAAGTCTGTGGGCCATATTCATGATCAGGTGACCCAGATTGCCACAGCGGCGGAACAGCAGAGCCAGGTGGCCGAGGAAATCAACCAGAACGTGGTGCGTATCGTGGACGCGGCGCAGCGTAGCGATACAGGCGTAAACCAGACCAATGAGGCGAGCCACGAGCTGGCGCGGCTGGGCGAGAGTCTGCGTGAGCTGGTAGGTCAGTTCAAGGTATAGAACCGTTGCTTCTGGCCGGTCGATGATTGGCGTTAGCCGGCCAGCAAGCTATGATGTGGGCGATCTGATTCGACCACTACAAAAAACGGAACCTGACCTCGCTATGACTATTCACAAATCTTTTATGACCGTCCTGGCATTGGTGTTCGCGCTGGCAAGCGCGTCGCTATCGGCCCAGGAAACCTATACGCTTCGCCTCGCAGAAACCTGGGGGCCTAACTCTCCAATTCTGGGTGAAACAACGCGCCACATGGCCTCGATGGCCGAGAAAATGTCGGGCGGCCGCCTGCAGTTCCGGATTGACTCATCCAACAAGCATAAGGCGCCATTCGGTATTTTCGATATGGTGAAGGCGGGCCAGTACGATATGGGGCATACGGCCTCGTATTACTACAAAGGCTCGATCCCCAATGCCATGTATTTCACCACCGTTCCCTTCGGGATGATCGCACCTGAGCAATACGCCTGGTTTTACTACGGCGGCGGCATGGAATTGATGGAAAAAGTGTACCGCCCCCATGGCTTGCTGTCGTTCCCCGGTGGCAATACCGGCAACCAGATGGGTGGTTGGTTCCGCGAGGAAATCAAGAGTGTTGAGGACCTCCAGGGTTTGAAAATGCGCACCCCCGGGTTTGCCGGCGAAGTTATGTCCGAAGTGGGTGTTGCGGTGACCAACATTCCGCCTGGGGAACTTTACAGTTCGCTGGAGCGAGGCACGATAGACGCTCTGGAGTGGGTAGGCCCGGCACTGGATTTCCAGATGGGCTTCCATCAGATCGCAAAGTATTACTACTCCGGCTGGCAGGAGCCAGGCGCTGAAGTTCAGTTCCTGATTAACGAGAAAACCTGGAACAAGCTTCCCGAAGAACTTCAGGAAGTACTGCGGGTGGCTATGCGCACCGCCGCCTACGACATGTATATCCAGAGCATGCATGAAAGTGGCGTGGCCTGGGATCGTATGAAGGAAGACTATCCGGACGTCACCCATAAAACCTTCCCGCCAGAGGTCATTGAAGCGCTTCGTGATGCCACAGAGAAGCTGTTGGCCGAAGAGGCGGAGAAGGATGAACTGGCGCGGGAAATCATCACTTCCCAACGGGATTATCTGAAACAGGTCCGTCAGTGGACCAACATTTCCGATAAGGCCTACCTGAACAGCGTTTCGGGTGAATGAACGAGAGCCTTCTCTCCCTGAAGAACGTCTCCAAGGCGTTCGATGACAAAACCGTGTTGAACTCGCTGGACCTGGACATCCTGGACGGCGAGTTCATCACCCTTCTGGGGCCGTCGGGTTGCGGCAAAACCACCCTGCTGCGCCTGATGGCGGGTTTTGAGCAGCCAGACACCGGGGTAGTTAGCCTGTCTGGCCATGACATTACCCATGCCGCCCCAGAGCATCGCCCTCTGAATACCGTGTTCCAGAACTACGCGTTGTTTCCCCATATGTCGGTGTACGAAAACGTCGCCTATGGCCTGAAGATGGAGAAGCGGCCGAGGGCCGAAATTCGTCAGCGCGTGGACGATGTCCTTGCAATGGTGCAGTTGCAGGATTTTGCCCGCCGCAAGCCGCATCAGCTTTCGGGTGGCCAGCAGCAACGGGTAGCCATTGCCCGTGCCGTGGTCAAACGTCCGCAACTCCTGTTGCTGGATGAGCCTCTGTCTGCGCTTGACTACAAGTTGCGCCGGACCATGCAGGTAGAGTTGAAGCGACTGCAACGGGAGTTGGGCATCACGTTTGTATTCGTGACTCACGATCAGGAAGAAGCCCTGTCGATGTCGGACCGGGTGGTGGTCCTGAAAGACGGCGCGATTCAACAACTGGGCACGCCCCGGGAAATCTATGAGCGGCCCGCAAATCTCTTTACGGCGCGCTTCGTCGGGGAGACCAACCTTTTTCCAGGATACCTGACCTCTGTCGAAAACGATGGCATTACCCTGGATATCCTGGGTCTGAGCCGTACCCTTCAGAGGCCCGGGTTTACGCTGCGCGAGGGTGAGCAGGTGAATGTGCTGCTGCGTCCGGAGGATATTCGTGTGCTGGCGCCTGAAGACGAAAGGGGCCTGGCCGGCAGGATCGTGGAGCGTAACTACAAGGGCAGCACGCTGGACTCGGTGATTCACCTCGAAGACGGTACTGAAGTGCTGGCCAGTGAATTTTTTGATGAAGACGACCCTACCTTTGACTACAAGCTGGGCGAGCCGGTCCGGGTCAGTTGGGTGGACGGCTGGGAATGGTTATTGCCGGTTGAACTGGAGCCGGTCAATAACGATGCAGAAGAAGGGCTGAGTACGAATGCATAGGGTGTTACAGCAGCCCTTCAAAACCGCGATACTGATTCTGGTCTGGGGCTGGTTGTTGCTTCTTGTGCTCACCCCGAACTTGCTGGTGGTGGGTGCCAGCGTGATGACACGTGACCCCGGCACCTTCCTCTCGCTGCCGCTGAACCTGGACAGTTACCGGCAGTTGTTCGATCCGCTGTACCTGGACGTGTTCCTGAATTCCCTCTACATGGCCGGCATGACGACCGTCTTTTGCCTGCTGATTGGGTATCCCTTTGCATGGGCACTGTCCGGCCTGGGTAAACAGCGCCAGACGCTGCTGATTTTCCTGTTGATCGTGCCGTTCTGGACCAACTCCCTGGTACGCACCTACGCCCTGAAACTGCTGCTGGCCACCAACGGCCTGATCAACAATGCACTCTTGGGGTTGGGGCTGATCGACGAGTCGCTGAGAATGCTCTACACCGAAGGTGCTGTGGTCATCGGGCTGGTATACCTGCTGCTGCCGTTCATGATCCTGCCGCTGTACTCCGTGTTCGATGACCTGAGGAAAGAACTGTTGATGGCTTCGCACGACCTGGGGGCGGGCAAGCTTTCGACGTTTCTGCACGTGACGATACCCCTGACCTTGCCGGGCGTGCTGGCTGGCGTGATGCTGGTGCTGTTGCCCGCCATGGGCCTGTTTTTCGTGGCGGACATACTGGGGGGTTCCCGCAATTTGCTGGTCGGCAACGTCATCAAGAACCAGTTCCTGGATGCCCGTGACTGGCCTTTTGGAGCCGCCGCCAGCATCCTGTTGACGGTTGCCATGGCTGTCCTGCTGTTTGCGCACCGGCTCAGCCAGCGGCGACTCGGCGATGAGGCCAGGGCATGAATCGCTGGCTGCCGAAAACCTATCTTACCCTGGTGTATGTGTTGCTCTACCTGCCGATCCTGGTGCTGGTGGTGTTCTCGTTTAACAGCTCTCGTACCGGTTACCGCTGGGGCGGGCTTAGCCTGCAATGGTATGAGTCGCTGTTCAATAACCACGCCATGGTACAGGCCATGTGGAACTCCCTCTGGCTGGCACTGACGGCAGCCACGATATCGACCATTATTGGCTCGCTGACAGCATTGGCCCTTCACCGGTATCGCTTTCGTGGCAAGCGTGTGCTGCGGGGCATGCTGTTTGTGGTGATGATGTCACCGGAAATTGTATTGGCCATCTCGTTGCTGGCGTTGTTTCTGTTGGTGGGCTTGCAACTGGGCTTTATCTCTCTGCTGCTGGCCCACGTAACCTTCTGCCTGCCATTTGTTGTCATCACCGTGATGGCGCGATTGAGCGGGTTTGATGAAAGCCTGCCGGAAGCGGCGCGGGATCTGGGCGCCAGTGATTTCACCATGACCCGTACGGTACTGATTCCGGTAATCATGCCAGCGTTGCTGGCTGGGTGGCTGTTGGGTTTCACCCTGTCGCTGGACGATGTGGTGGTGAGCACCTTTGTGAGCGGTCCCAGTTATGAAATTCTGCCACTGCGCATCTACTCTATGGTGCGGGTGGGCCTGAAACCGGAAGTGAATGCCCTGGGCACTCTGCTACTGGTGTTTTCCCTGGCAATGTTGATGCTGTCCCAATGGATACTGACAAGGAGCAAGCGATGAAGAAACTGGCGCTGGCGGGCCTGTTGGCTGCAACCCTGACCGGATGCAGCTCGCAGGAAGAGCCGCAGGTACTGAACCTCTACAACTGGTCTGAATACATGCCGCAGGAAGTGTTGGACCGCTTTGAGGAAGAAACCGGTATCCAGGTGGTTTACACCACTTATGACAGCAATGAGGCCATGTATGCGCGTCTGAAACTTCTGGATGAAAGCGGCCAGTACGATCTTGCACTGCCCTCCACCTATTACGTCAACAAAATGCGTAAGGAAGGGCTGCTTGAAAAGATCAACCACGAGAAACTGGAAGGCTTCGAAAAGCTGGACCCGGACCTGGTGAATCTGGAGATCGATCCCGATAACCAATACAGCGTGCCCTACCTCTGGGGTACAACAGGGCTTGCCTACGACGCCAGCGATGTTGAGGGAAATGAGGTGAAGGCCTGGGCAGATCTGTGGGATGACAAGTACGAAGGCCGGGTGATGCTCACCAACGACATGCGTGAGGTCTTCCACATTGGTTTGCGGGTGCTCGGCCACTCCGGTAACAGTACCGACCCCGAAGAAATTAAGGCGGCTTACGAGAAACTCACGGAACTGATGCCGTCGGTGCGTACCTTCAACTCAGATGCACCGCGAATGCCCTATCTCGAAGGTGAAACCGACATTGGCATGATCTGGAATGGCGAAGCGGTGATGGGGGAAGAAGACATGCCATCTCTGGAATACGTCTACCCGGAGGAAGGCATCATTGTCTGGTTGGACAGCTTTGTGATTCCCAAAAATGCCGAGAACGCTGAAGCGGCCCACCAGTTCATCAGCTTTGTCATGCGCCCGGAGATCTCTGCGCTGATCAGCGAAGACATTGGCTATGCCACGCCGAATCTTGCGGCCCGGGAATTGCTGAGTGACGAAGTGGCTAATGACCGTACCAGCTATCCGACGCCGGAAGACCTGACCAATGCCGAGTTCCAGAAGGACGTGGGTGACGACGCCATGCAGGTCTATACCAGATACTGGGAAATGTTGAAGTCCGGGCAGTAAACCTGTAAACGCCCCGATTTGCCCCGGAAATCAGATCTTCGGGGCGATAAAGTCGGGTGCAATACCGGACTGCGCGATGCCGTTCGGTATATCCATACCCTGCAGGGATCCCTCGGCCGTCACCAGCAGGGTTTTCATGCCGGCGTTCTGCCCGCCCAGGATATCCGTATGAAGGGTGTCGCCCACCATGAGTATCTGTCCCGGGGGTATGTCCGTGAAGCGCTCAATAACGGCCTGGAAGGCGGGTGCATAGGGTTTGCCGTAGAACTGCGGTAGGGTACCGCCGGCCTCACGGGCCCGGTGGGTGAAGAATCCTGGCTCGGAGTTTTCCGGGGCAATCACACCCCAGAGGCCCTCCCTGGCGCGATTGGCAAGGGATTGTTCCAGCAACCAACGGCTTGAGATCAACTGATCCGGCGTGATGTCGAACCCCATGTGCCGATATTTCTCCACCAGTTTGGCGTGGCTGGCGGTCGCCGCGTTGGAGAGAATCTGGACGTGCCTGCCCATCCGCTGTAGCTCCCGAAACCGTTGAATGGCAGCGGGAAAGGCCCTGGGGCCAGCATTCAGCACGCCGAAGGCATCGAATACGTATACCTGGAACTAGTTGGCCAGTGGCAGCAGATTGTCCAGCAGTTGCGGATTCGGTCGTTGGTCCATCGGCAAGCCGTCCGGCAGCCAGTGCCGGATTCGTTCGTATTGCCGGAAAGCCCAGGTAGGGGTTGGGATAACGCCTTTGTAGGATGTCGGGTGGGTATCGATCATCCGTCTAGAGTACCGCTTGGGATACCTTTGCGGGAACCCATTCGGAGTGCTGAATGGTTTTGTGACAGGCGCAGCCCGAAAGACGCTGAAAGCGTTGTCTAAAGCAATGGTTAGTGCTTGTGTTTATTGCCCGCCTGAGCCAATTTAATCTCATAGATGTTCTATAATTGTATCACTGTAATTTTTGGCGACAGGCAAGCCACTGTATGCAGACGCTGTACCTCTTCAATACCGTAAGGCTGATACTCCTGATCGCTCTGATCTTTTTAGTGCCTCCGGCGACTTATGCGGCAGTGGATCTGGATGATGGCTGGGAATATCGGTGGGGCGACTCTCCATTGTCCGATGCGGGGGTGCCGGAGTGGGTTCTGGGTCAGGACCCTGGGCAATGGAGCGCCATCGGCTTTCCATCCAACCCGCCTGATCGCAATGGGCAAGAACATGTATGGTATCGGATCACCCTTCCGGAGGGCGAGTGGCAGGAGCCGGTCCTGTATATCTACAGTGTCGACCTGATTGTCCAGGTCTGGCTCGATGGCAAGAACATATACCAATACGGCACCTTCGATGATCTGGGCCGGGGCCGTTTCGAAGGTTGGCCCTGGCACGCGGTTCCGCTGCCCGAGAATTTTGAGGGCAAGCCGGTCTACTTTCGCATTTTCTCTGATTACAGCGACATTGGCCTCTGGGGTGAAATCTCCATTGTGGAGCGGCCGGCCTTAATCCTGTTTATCGTAAGAAACTCCCTGGAAGCACTGGTCATTTCCGGTTTCTCCGCCCTCATTGCCCTGCTAGCGATGTTTTTCGCCATGTTGCAAACGGAAAAGAAGAGTTTCGGGAGTATTGCTCTGTTCTCTTTGTCGTCCGCCATTCTGCTTCTGTCCGAAAGCCAGGCCAGCCAATTGCTCTGGAACGTGCCATTGATGTGGGACTATCTGGCCGCCGGCTCCTACTACATGTTGCCGGTGGCCATGGCACTGTTGCTGGAACAGTGGTTCAGTGATCGCAGGCCCTGGTTAATCAATCTGGTCTGGAAAATCCATCTGGCCTACGCGGTAGCGTCGATCACATTGGCGTTGTCGGGGTTGGTTGACCTGTCATCAACATACCCGCTGTTTGATGCGCTGCTTTTAGTGTCCCTGGCTACCATCACGATCGTTGTCGTAGAGCGGTTCAGGCATCTGAAAATTGAGCAACAGATCATCCTCGCCGCTTACGCCGTGTTCTGCACCTTGTTGGTGGTGGACATGGCCGTTGCCCATGGCGTCCTGCCCTGGCGGAGGGTGCCGGTCAGTTGGGGCACGCTGATCTTTTCGCTGGCGGTTGTAATGATTTCCCTTTGGCATTATGCACGAACCCAGCAGGCACTCCATCGGTTAAATCTGTCGCTGGAACAGCAGGTAACAGAGCGAACCCAGAAGGCGGAGGCGTTGGCACGTCGTGAGCAGGCCAGGGTGAGGCTGCTCACCTTCGAGAATGAAAAAACCCGTGTTCTGAACGACATCAATGCGGAACTGCAGGATTGCATAAGTCTCAACCAAACGTTCCATGTGCTGGCGCGGAGGCTCCCTGACCTGTGCAGTCCTCTGCGGGGAAGGCTCTACCAGCGTGTGGACAATGGCAAGGCCTATGAACTGTTGACACGCTGGGGGTATGCGGGAGAACCGGAATCACCGCCCCGCATCGAAACCCTTGAGGGCCCGCCATTACATAGCCAGATACCCGAACGCCATATCCAGGGTTTGGGTCAGCCGTGGTCCGAGTGGCAGAAGGGCGTGAATGAATCGTTGTGTCTGTGGATTAACTTGCAGTCGGCAACCGAGGGGTCATTGACGATGGCTCTGTTGTTTGTGGAAGTGCCGGAAGGGTTTGCTGCCGACGGCACCGATTACGGTGCGGCCCGATTGTTCCAGGCGCTCAGCCAGGGCGTGCAGAAAATCGGTATCGCGCTTTCGAGCATCAGTCTGCGGGAAGAGTTACAGAAGTACTCATACGAAGATGCGCTCACCGGCCTGAAGAATCGCCGCTATTTTGATCAGCTTCTGGAGCACGAATCCGCCGTGGCCTTGCGCGGTGACCAGCCGCTGTCGCTGCTGATTGTGGATATCGATCATTTCAAGCGCTTCAACGACACTCATGGTCATGAAGCTGGCGACTCTGCCCTGAAAGCCGTGGCTGGTGTGCTGGCGCAGCATTTCCGCGACAGCGATGTGGTCTGTCGTTTTGGAGGCGAGGAGTTTGTCATCATCATGGCCGGCTCCACCGCAAAGGCCGCTTGCGATAAGGCGCGAGAACTCGCTCACGCCGTCCGTGCCATGCCGGTGGAACATGGTGGCTTTGAATTGGGCTATGTAACCATATCGGTGGGGGTGTCCAGTTGGCCCGAGTGCAGCGATTCCCCAGACAGCTTACTGGGACTTGCTGACCGGGCCCTGTACCGCGCCAAGGAGGCGGGCAGGGACCGGGTAGAAATTTCGTAAGCGTCGAAAGAGGGGCTAGTGCCAGATGTTGCTGTCGATTTTTTCGTGCAACTCTGGGTAGTCCTTTGATTTGAAGTGCGGTACCTCGCCCTGTTTGCGCTGGGCAAGATAGTCTTTTGTCAGCTTCACCACCGTGCCTGAAAGCATGACAATGGCAATCAGGTTGATGGTTGCCATCAGACCCATGGATGCGTCGGCGGCGTTGAAAACAGTCACCACCGCCTCGTAACTACCCCAGACAACCATCCCGAGGACAGCAGAGCGAAGCATTGTAATGGCAGCGTTGTTGTCACCGCCAAGATGAATCAGGGCGTTCTCTGCGTAGGTGTAGTTGGCGACGATGGACGTGAATGCAAAGAACAGGATGGCAATGGCGATGAAATAGGCGCCGGACTCACCAATGTGGCTTTGCATGGCATCCTGGGTAAGCTGGGTTCCGGTAATGCCCGAGCCCGGTTCCATGACGCCGGAGAGCAAGATCATCACAGCTGTTGCGGTGCAGATAATGATGGTGTCGACAAATACGCCGAAGGCCTGCACCAATCCCTGGGATGACGGGTGGTGAGGCGCTGGTGTGGCAGTTGCAGCAATATTGGGTGCCGAGCCCATACCGGCCTCATTTGAGAACAGCCCGCGCTTTATGCCGTTGAGCATGGCGGCGGTAATGGAGCCCGCCGCGCCGCCGGCGGCTTCTTCCAGCCCGAAGGCGCTCTTTACGATAGTGATCAGCACGCCCGGCACTTCGGTGATGTGAATGGCCATTATCACCAGGGCAATCAGCACATAGATACCTGCCATCAGCGGCACCACCAGTTCCGCGAATCGGACGATGGAGCGCAGGCCTCCAAAGATGACGGTGCCCGCGAGAACGGCGATCACGATGCCAACCCACAACTTGGGCACCCCAAAGGCACCCTGCATGGCATCGGCAATGGAATTTGCCTGAACAGCGTTGAAGACCAGTCCGAAGGACAGGATCAGGCAGACGGCAAAAACACTGCCTGCCCAGGGCGCCTTCAGGCCCTTGGTTATATAGACCGCCGGACCACCCCGGTACTGTCCCTTGCCATCACGTACCTTGTAGAGCTGTGCCAATGTGCTCTCTGCATAGCCGGTTGCCATACCGACGAGGGCGACCATCCACATCCAGAAGATGGCGCCAGCACCGCCAAGGTACAGCGCTACCGCCACACCAGCGAGGTTACCGGTGCCCACTCGAGAGGCAAGGCTGGTGCACAGGGCCTGGAACGGCGATATGCCGTGGACATCACTGTCACGGGAGCCGCGAATGGCGCGGATCATTTCCCCAAAGTTGAGGAATTGCAGAAAGCCCAGGCGGATGGTGAAAAAGACACCAACGCCCAGCAGGCCGTAGACCAGAACGTAGCCCCACAGAATGGAGTTCAGTGAATCTACGATAGTGGTCATAGTTCTTCCTTAAACAGTTGTCGTTAAACTACCAGGACGGGGCATTTTGCACGGGAAGCCACCCGGTGCGACACGCTGCCCAGCAGCATGCCGTCTTTGTCGCCGTGCGTGCCCCGAGAGCCAACGACGATAAGATCAACGTCCTTGTCTTCGGCGAATTTGGTGATGATTTTGGACGGCCGACCGGCCTTGACGAAGCCCCGGACCTTTACCGCCCCTTTTTTCTTCGCCTGTTCCTTGGCGTGGTTGACGATTTCCTTGGCGTATTCCGACAGCACTTTGTCTGGGATATCCATGCTGTCGGGGCGCCCAATCGACAGTGATGCCTCAAACAGGCTGTGGTGCTTGTAAACACACATCAGATAGATCTCGGTGTCCATGAGTTTCTGCAGTTCAATAGCCTTGTCCATGGCCTTGAAGGACGACTTGGAACCGTCAACAGCCACCAGGATTTTTTTGAACATGTTCTTCTCCATGAAATCAGTCTCTATCCGTTAGCGAAACGCTACGTCACGCAAGAACAGCGCAATTTGCGGGAATGCGATGATCAGACCCGCTGCCGCCACCAGCATAAAGACAAACGGCGGCGTACCACGGATCACTTCCCAATAAGGACGCTTGAATATGGCTATGGCAGTGAAAATGTCGCAGCCAAACGGTGGCGTTGCCGAGCCTATGGCCACCTGAAGTGTGATCAGAACCCCGACGAGTACCGGGTCCAGGCCAGTGGCTTCGATCGCTGGTGCAAAGATTGGCGTTAGTACCAGAATGACGACAATAGGATCAACAAACATGCAGGCGACGAAGAAAGCCACACAGATCGCAATCAACACGCCGACGGGACCGGCTTCATTAACGCCGACGGACTCCAGTATTGCCTGTGGAATCTGTGCAAAGGATATAATCCAGGAAAACCCGTTTCCGACGGCCACCAGTATGAAAACCACGGCCGTAATCAGACCAGTGGACTTGGCAATGCGATAGACGTCCGGCAATTTGAGTGACCGGAAAACCGCGAACTCGAGCAGGAATGCGTAAAGCACGCACACAGCCGCCGCCTCCGTGGGGCTGAATATGCCGCCATAGATACCGCCGACGATGATGACCGGGAAGAACAGCGGCCACAGCGCTTCACGGACGGCGACACCACGCTCTCTCCAGCCGGCCTTTTCCTCAGTTGGAACCTTGTTAATGTAGGCATAGATCAGGCAGTAAATGGAAAACATGGCCAGAATCATGATGCCGGGGCCGATGCCTGCGATGAACAGCTCGGCTATGGAGGTTCCGGAGATTACCCCGTAAATAATGAAACCGATACTTGGGGGGATCAGGAACGCAATATCACTGGAGTTGATGATCAGCGCCAATGAAAATGAGTCGGAATAACCCGCTTTGAGCAGTTTCGGACGAAGGGGGGAGCCGACAGCGACCACCGTCGCCTGGGTAGAGCCGGAAACAGCGCCGAACAGAGTGCACGAGGTCGCGGTGCTGATTGCCAGCCCGCCTTTTATGTGCCCAATGAACGCCATCACCATATGGATCAGGCGGTCGGCGGACTGGCCGCGGGTCATGATGTCCGCCGCCAGAATGAACATCGGCACCGCGATCAGGGAGGCGGGGCGAATACCGCCCATCATTTGCTGGACAAAAGTGCCCATCTGGCCGAAGCCATCAAACATCATTACAAAACCGACCACCGCGCCGGTGATCAGCGGAACCATCATCGGGAAGCCCAGGAGCAGCAGCCCGATCATGATTACCATCATTATAGTCGCCATGAGTTTCTATCCTTTGTTAAAGCAGCTGCAGGTTCAGACTTCCGACTCACTGTCCGCATAACCATCGATCACACCAGTAGAGAGATAAACATCCTTGCTGGTGAAATTCTTGATGGCCGTAAGGAAATACTGAATGCCGGTGATTGCAAAGCCCACTGGCGCCCAAACGTAAATCCACCAAATCTCAAAACCCAGCGCCGGAAGGATGCGTCCGCGGCTATAGAGGGTCTCGACGTACCCATAAGAGTGATAGCAGAGGAAGAACATCACCACAGATGTAAACAGGGCAATGAAAATCATCAGGACTTTGCGCCCTTTGGGGGGGATCGCATCGTAAACCGCAGACATGCGGATATGACGGCCATGGCGGGCCGCGTAACCAATACCTGCAAAGGTAATCAGGATGATAAGAATTCGGTTGATCTCACCAGAGAAAAACAGGCCTTCACCGAAGACAAAGCGCGCAATAACGTTGATGCATGTATTGACGGCCATAAGAATTACGCCAACGGCGAGCATGACGGCTTCAGTTTTGGCGATAACTTCGTCAATGGTTCCCAGAAACCCGGGGAGGCCGGACTCGTAGGTGCCGGTATCGTCTTCTAGATCCGGGGAGTTCTCGGACATGGGGGTTGCTCCAGAACATATCGCTCCCAGCCGGCAGGAGGTCCCCGGCGGGGCGGGGTTAAAACAGATTCCCGCCGGGCAGGGCCGGCGGGAATGGTTCCTTCAGGTTCAGTTACTCTGAACTTCCTTGAGGTCTTCCTTGAACTGGTTCAACAGCTCTTTACCACCTTCACCCGTCATTTCGATGAACTTGTCTTCAACCTGCGGCGCGCGGGCCTTGAAGGCTTCGATCTGTTCGTCGTTCAGGCGAGTGACGGTGACCTCGTCGCTGGCTTTCTGGATTTTCTCAAGCGCTTTTTCCGCGAGACCGTCAATGTGCACGATGATTTTCTCGAACGCGTAGTCAGCGGCGTCCTCAACAAGCTTTTTGTCTTCGTCGGACAGGCCGTCGTAGAAGTTCTTGTTGGCCATCATGGCAGTGGTGAACCAGCCGTGGCTGGTGAAGACCAGGTTCGGGGAAACTTCGTAAAGACCGCCGGACTCAATCCAGAAAATCGGGTTTTCCTGACCCTGGATCATGTTGGTCTGCAGCGCACCGTAAACCTCACCCCAGGGCAGCGGCGTGGGCGTTGCGCCAAACGCGGAATAGGTTTCCGACAGCAGTGGGTTGGTCATGACACGGATCTTCTTGTTGTTGAAGTCTTCCGGCTTGCTGACGGGCTCGTCCACCGTCACGACCATTTCACCTTCCGGATACATCTGCAGAAGCTCCAGGCCGTTCTGGGCGTACAGCTCGGGGAAGTCCTCGTTGATGGCCTCACTTTCACGGAAGAACTTGATGACCGTTTCCATGTCGGTCGGCATCAGGTACGGAATGAAGAAAATCTGAGCTTCCGGAATCAGCGAGCCTGTGAAGCCAGGGGACTGGTTGACGAAGTTAAGGATGCCAGCCTGGGTCTGCTCCATGATGTCGTCGGATTCGCCGAGTTCACCAAAACGATAAATCTGCACGGTGTGGTCGGAGTTGTCTTCGATGTATTCCTTGAAGTCGTAAGCGAATACGTCCTGGACATCACCTTCGTATTCTTCGTGCGCATAGCGCCAGTTGGCAGCATTCACCGAATTTGCCGCTGTCATTGCGGCAAAGGCGAACGCTGAAAGCCCTGCCAGTTTCTTGAACTTGCTCGTGGTGCTCATCGCGTTGTCTCCGCTTATTTTTTTGCTGAAATGATCTGTTACATTTATTTAGACTGGCAAAACAATCCCGATTTCGCAAGAAATTGGCAAATTTACCTGGTGCCGGAAGCGACGCGTTCGGGTGGCTCGTACAAGTTGTGATAAGCTTTTGTTTCTTACCGGAAACAAAACACAGGGCAGGTATGCCAGCGACGCCATCCATTGAGCCCGGCTTTCACGCCATCCACGCCAATCATCTGGAAGACCTGCGCCGGGCTGTGGTCTGGATCTGCCGGCAAAGCCCCCTGCCACCGCTGGAAAGTGAGACCTTTCTGGTTCAGAGCAATGGTATTGCCCAGTGGCTGAAGCTGGCACTGGCTGAGGACCCGTCCGAGGATGGTGCAGATGTCGGAGTCGGCGGTCTGGGTATTGCGGCTGGCATGGATTTTCTGTTTCCCGCCCGGTTTATCTGGCAGGCCTACCGTGCGGTACTGACCTCGGAGGGCGTGCCGGAGCAATCCCCGTTCGACAAGTCCCGCCTGGTCTGGCGCCTGTTCCGATTACTGCCGGAGTTGATCGCCGATGACGACGTCTTTGCGCCGTTGCGACGATTCATGGCCGGAACGGATACTGAAACCCGCCGTTACCAGCTCGCCGGCAAGATTGCGGACCTGTTCGATCAGTACCAGGTTTTTCGCGCCGATTGGCTGGCCGACTGGGAGGCTGGCCACGACCGCCTGCGGATGGCCCGTGGAGAATACCGCGAGCTGGGCGATGAGCTGCGTTGGCAGGCCGTGCTGTGGCGCAGGCTGGTGGCTGATGTTGGTGAACTCGCGGGTACCAGCCGTTCACGCATCCACACCCGGTTCATGGAGCAAGGGCAGACACTGACAACCGCAGACAGGCCTCCAAACCTGCCCCGTCGTATTGTGGTCTTTGGCGTGTCATCCCTGCCGAAGCAGGCGCTGGAAGCCCTGTCCGTTCTGAGTCGGGTCAGTCAGGTGGTGCTCTGTGTCCACAACCCCAGTGAATTTTACTGGGCCGACATCATCAGTGACCGTGACCTGCTGACGGCGGACCGCAAGCGCGGCAAGACCCACCCTGAACTGGCTGCGTTGACCGACCCTGATGCCCTCCACCAGCATGCCAACCCGTTGCTGGCGGCCTGGGGCAAACAGGGACGGGATTACATTCGCCTGCTGGACGAATTCGACAACCCCGAGACATACCAGGGCCGCGTGGCGACTCCAGAGGGCCGGATCGATATTTTTACGCCCCACGGAGATCCGGAAAAGCCAGCGCTGTTGCACCAGATCCAGAACGACATTCGCTCGCTCACCTCCCAGTCGGAGATGCTGGGGCAGGCCCGGGCTCTCGATCCGTTCCGGGATAATTCCGTGGTGTTCCACAATGCCCACAGCCCGCAACGGGAAGTGGAAATCCTTCACGACCAGTTGCTGGCGGCATTCAACAGCGATCCGGAACTTCGGCCCCGCGACCTGATTGTCATGGTGCCAGACGTCGATACTTACGCGCCTCACATCCAGGCGGTGTTTGGTCGTTACCCGTCGTCGTCCCGTCGCTACATCCCGTATACCATTTCCGACCAGGGTCAGCGGCATCGTCAGCCGGTGCTGATTGCGCTGGACACATTGATGGCATTGCCCGAAAGCCGTTTTGGCGTCAGCGAGATCATCAGCCTGCTGGAAGTGCCGGCCGTACGCAGTCGGTTTGGTATTGCCGAGGGCGATCTCCCATTGGTACGCCAATGGGTGGACGGCGCCAACATTCGCTGGGGGCTGCACAGCGACCATCGCAGCAGTCTCGACTTGCCAGAGGGTCTGGAACGCAACACCTGGCAGGCGGGTCTGCGGCGGATGCTGTTGGGCTATGGCGCTGGCCGCGACGATCCCTGGCAGGGCATCGAACCGTTCGAGGAAATCGGCGGCCTGCAGGCGGGTGTGGCAGGCAATCTCTACCGCTTTGTTGATCGGCTGGAAGAGCTCTGGTACGAACTCAGATCCTCTGCGACGCCTTCCGGCTGGCTCGACCGGCTGCAGTCCATACTCGAGCGCTTCTTCGCTGAACTGTCCGATGACGACCTGCTGCTGGTGAACCGGCTGCGTCGGCAGGCAGAACAGTGGCTCCAGGATTGCAACAGTGCCGGTATGGAAGACGTGGAACTGCCCCTGAGCATCGTGCGGGACATTCTGCTGGAAGGGCTGGAAGAGGGCGGCCTCAATCAGCGCTTCCTGGCCGGCAAGGTCAATTTTGCAACCCTGATGCCCATGCGTGCTATTCCCTTTCGGCGGGTGTGTCTGCTGGGTATGAACGACGGTGACTACCCGCGCTCGCGACCGCCGGTGGATTTTGACCTGATGGCCGTGGATTACCGACCGGGCGACCGCTCCGGCCGGGAGGACGACCGCTATCTGTTTCTGGAGGCATTGCTCTCCGCGCGGGAGCAGCTTTACATCAGTTGGGTGGGGCGCAGCATCCGTGATGATTCGGAACGGCCCCCCTCGGTACTGGTCAGCCAGCTCTGTGACCATCTTGATGCGGTGTGGCAGGTGGAGGAGTCGGACCGGAAAGCCTCTCCGGCCCTCACAATCAAACACCCGCTGCAACCGTTCAGCCGCGAGTATTTTCCCACCGGGAATCGCGGAGCTGGGCAAAATGGCTCACCAGATGTGAACGCGGTGCTGGCAACACGGCGCCTGTTCACCTATGACAGCGAATGGCTCAGTGCGCATCAGCAACGGGAAACAGACGTGGTGGGCGTTGAACTGCCTTTCCTGCCACCAGCGGAGCCACTGACGATTGCCGATATTGGCGCCTTCCTCAAGCGACCGGTGGACATCTTTTACCAGCGCCGGCTGCAGGTGCGGTTTACCGATGTGGAGAGCCTGGACACCGACAACGAGGCATTCGCCATGGACGGCTTGCATCACTGGCGTCTGGAGGACGAACTGATTCGTCATGCCGTATTGAAGTCGGGCACCGAGGACGAACTGCATCAGCGGCTGGAGGGCGCTCTGGCGGGCATGGCCCGGCGAGGCGAGCTGGGCATGGGAGTGACGGAAACCGCCCTGACGCGGCAGTTGGAGAGCCGCATGCCAGACCTGTACCGGCGTTATCAGGAGGCCGTGGTGCTTTGGCCTGAGCCGGTGGAAGATATTTCAGGCTTTGAGTACCGCCATGAGCATGGCGACGCGGCGGTAACCGTTAACGACAGGCTGGGCAACCTGCGTACCCGCCCGGGCGGTGACCTCTGCCGGGTGGTGATTGCCAGCGGCAACTTGCTGGAAGGGCCGACGAACTCTCGCCAATTGCGGTTCCCGTCTCTGCTGGAGCATTGGGTGGCGCATCTGGCAGGTAATGTTCGCTACGAAGCTTTCCACACCCTGGTGATTGCCAAAGAGGAAAAGCGGGTCGTTAACCTGTTGCCCATGGACACCGCCCGCGCCAGGGAATACCTGACCAGCATCCTGGGCTTTTGGATTCAGGGCCAGATGCGGCCGCTGCCGATAGAGTCGGGTGCGGCCTTCGGCTATTTGCGGGGCCTTTATCCCGCCAGGGGCGAGGGAAGTGAGGACAAAGCACTGCTGAAGGCGACGGACGCCTACGGAAAGGCTCTGGAGCGCGACAGTGGTTACCTGCGCAGGGCCTATCCGGAGGTAGAACAACTGCTGGAGAATGACGAATTCCCGCTGTTGGTGTCGGCTTTGTATGAGCCGCTCTGGCACGCGGAACAGGCCGGCCGGGCCAAGCCCTCCAGTGCGGGCCGGGAGCGGGCGAAATGACCGAAGCAATCCGCAAACTCGATCCTCTCACACTGCCATTGCGTGGAAGCCAACTGATAGAGGCCAGCGCCGGTACCGGTAAAACCTTTACCCTGGCTTTGCTATACGTGCGCCTGGTACTGGGCCATCGTGCCGTGGAAGAACCCCTTGGTGAGGGCTTCATGCCGCCCAACCTGTTGGTGGTGACCTTTACCGAAGCCGCCACCAAGGAACTCCGGGACCGGATTCGTGCCCGCCTGACCGAAGCCGCAGCGTTGTTCGCCGCTGAACCGGACACCGTCGATACCACTGCGATGTCAAAAGACCCGCTGGTGAATCTGCGCAATGCCTGCCCAGTGGCCGACTGGCCGGCCTGCCGCCGCAAACTGCTGTTGGCCGCGGAATGGATGGACGAGGCAGCCGTGTCCACCATCCACGGCTGGTGCAACCGCATGCTCAGCGAGCATGCGTTCGACAGCGGCAGCCTGTTCCGTCAGACCCTGGAGACCAGTCAGACGGACCTACTGGATGACGTTGTGAGGGATTACTGGCGTACCTTTATATACCCCATGCCACCGGAGTTGATGGGCGAGGTGTTGGATACCTGGAAAACCCCGGAAAGCCTGCGCCAGTCCGTGCGCAACCTGTTGCCTCACGTGGATGCCCTGCCGGCGCCGGAGCGTGATCCACTGGCCGCTGCGGAGGAAGCGAAACGCTTGCGGGAGGTGAAACTGCAGACTCTGAAAGCCCCCTGGCCGGCCTGGTGCGAAGAATTGGAAGAATTGTTGGCGGAAACCGCGAAGCGAAAGCCCAAACCGCTGCACGGCACCACCAAAAACTCCCTTCAAAAAGCCATAGAACACCTGCGGGAGTGGGCCACTACCGATGCGGCTGAACCTCATGAGTTCCTGTCGAGTAAACGCACCAAGGGCTTCGACACCCTGGAGGCGGAAGCGTTTGCCGGAAAATGGACCGGCGAGGATGAGCCGCCTCATCATCCTGCCATGGACGCCATCACCGAACTCAAGCCGGCATTGAAAACCATGCCGGTGGCAAAAGCGGACATCCTCAACCATGCCGCCTGCTGGATCGCCCGTCGCCTGGACAGCGAAAAGCAGCGCCTGGCCAGTATGGGCTTTGACGACCTGCTCACACGACTGGATGCTGCGTTGGGCGGCCCCCAGGGAGAACGCCTGGCAGCCACCATTCGTCGCCAGTTTCCGGTGGCAATGATCGATGAATTCCAGGATACCGACCCGGTGCAGTACCGGATCTTCGACCGTATATACCGGGTGGCCAGCAACGACCAGGACACCAGCCTGTTGATGATCGGCGATCCCAAACAGGCGATTTACGGTTTCCGTGGCGCCGACATCTACACCTATCTGGATGCCCGTCGGGCGGTCAGCAGCCGAACCTACACGCTGGGCACCAACTACCGCTCCGCTGTTGCCATGGTAGACGGCGTCAACCGGGTATTTTCCCAGGCCGATGCGTCCCTGCCCGAAGGGGCGTTCCTGTTTCGTGCCGGAGACGACAACCCATTGCCCTTCAGCCCGGTGGAGGCCAAAGGTACCAGCCAGCAATGGCTTGTTAACGGGCAGCCGCTACCACCGCTGACGTTCTGGACCCTGAGCGATGAACGCCCTATCGCCAAGGAAACCGGCAGGGAGGCCATGGCCGAGGCCTGTGCGGCGGAGATTGCCCGGCTGTTGAATCTGGGTCAGAGCGGCGAAGCGGGTTTTGGCGCCGAGGGCACGCCGTTTGAGCCCGTGCGACCGGAGCATATGGCTGTGCTGGTCAACAAGCGTGACGAGGCGAATGCCGTCCGGCGGTCGTTGGGTGTCCGGGGCGTGCGCAGTGTGTACCTGTCAGACCGTAATTCCGTGCTTCAGTCGGTGCAGTCGGTGGAGATGCTGCAGTGGTTGCAGGCCTGTGCCGAACCCGGCCAGCTACCGCTGATTCGCGCGGCACTCGCCACGCCCACCATGGGCCTGGCTTATCAGGAGCTGGACCGCCTGTTCAGTGACGAAAATGCGCTGGACCGCGAGATCAACCGTTTTCAGGGTTACCGTGAGCTCTGGCAGCAACAGGGCGTACTGCCGATGCTGCGGCGCCTGCTCATGGACTATGACGTGCCGGCGAAGCTGCTGTCCGGGCCCGACGGCGAACGTGGCCTGACCGACATCCTGCATATCGCCGAACTGCTGCAGCAGGACAGCCAGCAACTGGACGGCGAACACGCGCTCATTCATCACTACACCGAGATGTTGCAGGATTCCGACGATGAGGACGAACACCGCACCATGCGCCTGGAAAGTGATGCCGGGCTGGTCAAGGTGGTTACTGTCCACAAATCCAAAGGCCTGGAGTACCCGTTGGTGTTCCTGCCGTTTGCTACCGAATTCCGCGAGGAAAAACCGAACCAGGCGTTCATCAAGTACCACGACGACGAAGGCCGGCTGCAGATTTCCCTGGAGCCGGATGAAGACACCCTGGCCAGGGCCGACCGCGAACGACTGGGTGAGGATATTCGCAAACTCTACGTTGCCCTGACCCGATCCCGTCACGCCACCTGGGTTGGCGCCAGCGGCATCAAAGGCTGGCGGCAGAGCGGCCTGGGGCACCTGATTGGCCGCTCTGGCTGCGATGAAGACACCGACCTGATGCCCTTCCTGCAGTCCGTGGCCACCGGCGAACCCGCAATCGATGTGGTGCCGATGCCTGAGCCGGGAGACGACGTATACGCGGGCGATGAGGAACCGGAGCTTGGCAATGCCCTGGAGCCCGTGCGGGAAGCCCGGGAACACTGGTGGATCGCCAGCTATTCCGCGATCACCTATGGCGCCCGCGGTAGTTACGGGAACGACTTCGCCCCGGCCAGTGAAGATGCGGAGCAAGAGAATCTGCGCGACGAGGACGAGCCCGTCGTGGCCGATACTCTTGCCGCGATGGCTCCCGACCGGCAAGGGCCGCAACCGGCCAACCAGCATGGCTTCCCGAAAGGCTCCGGCCCCGGCACCTTCCTGCATGATATTCTGGAGTGGTGCGCGAGAGAGGGTTTCCAGCAGGTGGCTGATGCACCGGAGGATCTCCACGAACTGCTGGAACGCCGTTGCCAGTTACGCAATTGGGGTGATTGGGCTGACACCCTGAAAACCTGGATCGACACCCTGATCACCATGGACATCCTCCTTCCGGGCAGCAGCGGGACATGCTCCCTGGCCGGCCTTGATACCTTCCGGCCCGAACTGGAGTTCTGGTTTGAAAGCCACGAAGTGAACACCCTTACTATGGACAGGCTGGTCCGCCGGCATACGCTGGGTGGTGATCCGCGCCCCGAGGCCCACCAAGCCACCTTTAACGGCATGCTGAAAGGGTTTATCGATCTGGTGTTTGAGCACGAAGGCCGCTACTACGTGCTGGACTACAAGTCGAACTTCCTGGGGGAGGATGATCAGGCCTATATACCGGACGTGATGAAAGAGAAAATCCTTGAGAAGCGTTACGACCTGCAGTACGTCATCTACCTGCTGGCGCTACACCGCCTGTTGAAAACGCGCCTGCCGGATTACGATTACGACAGCCACATGGGAGGGGCCGTCTACCTGTTCCTCCGCGGCTGTGATGCACCGGGCGCCGGCGCTTTTACCGAACGACCGGACAGAGCCCTGATCGAGGAACTGGACCGGCTGTTCAGCGGCCAGGGGGAGAAGGCAGCATGACCGGAGAAAGCGGAACCATTGCGGACCTGTTCGATGCCGTTGAACCCGAACCGGCACCACGGTTGCCCCAAACCGCCGACGATGCTCTGGCTCTGCTGGACGCGTGGGTAGAGCGCGACTGGATTCGTGCTCTCGATCATGCCTTTGCGACGTTTGTTTGCACGATGGTTCGTGAACAGGGCGAACAGCCGACGGCCATGCTTGCGCTGCTGTCAGCCATGGTGTCACACCAGGTGGGACGGGGGCACGTTTGCCTGGATGTGCGTCATCTCTGTCGTGCCACGGAACCAACGCTGGTACTGCCGCCGGAAGGCGTCGGTTCTCTACCTGAAAACAGCCCGAGGCCGTCGGATCTGTTTGCCGGTGTCGGCGCTGACCAACTGATTGGTCTGCTGGGGCAAAGCTGCGCTGTCAGTAACGGCGAGCAGGCAGCACCGCTGGTGCTGGATGACTCGCGGCTGTACCTGCGTCGATTCTGGCGTTATGAGCAGGCCATTGCCGCCGGTATTCGGGCACGTCTCGATAACCGTGTGGCGTTGACGGATACCGCTCCGTTGAAAACGGCACTGGATACCCTGTTCGGCACGGAAAGCAATGCCGATGGCCCGCCGGATTATCAAAAAGTGGCCTGTGCCCTGGCGGCACGGAACCGCTTCAGTGTCATTACCGGCGGCCCCGGCACCGGTAAAACCACCACCGTTGTCAACCTGTTGGCGGCCTTGCAGTCGATGGCCTGTCAATCTGCGGAGGCCGCCGGTGACAACCCTTACCTGCGCATCCGCCTGTCGGCGCCAACCGGAAAAGCGGCCGCAAGGCTCAGCGAGTCCATCGGTGGTGCCGTCGACCGTCTGCCGCTGGAAGGCCTTCCAGGTGCACCGGAGAAAGCCGCCATTCCAACCCAGGTCACCACGTTGCACCGGCTGTTGGGCAGTCGCCCGGGTTCACGGAGTTTTCGTCACAACGAGGACAATCCGTTGCCACTGGATATCCTGGTGATCGATGAAGCGTCCATGGTGGACGTGGACCTGATGGCATCAGTTTTTGCAGCCCTGCCTGACAAGGCGAGGCTGATCATGCTTGGGGACAAGGATCAACTGGCGTCGGTGGACGCTGGTGCGGTGTTGGGGGAGCTCTGCCAGCGCGCCGAAGGCGCTCACTACCTGCCTGAAACGGCGCAATGGCTGCAAGCGGTGACCGGATGTCAATTGCCATCAGGGCTGCTGGACTCCGGAGGCCTTGCCCTGGATCAGGCGGTTGCCATGCTGCGAAAGAGCTATCGGTTTGACGAGCATAGCGGTATCGGCGTGCTGGCGTCGGCCACCAATGCGGGCCAGCTCAGCAGGGAACTGATCGGCCAGTGCCGTAACCAGGGCTTTGAGGATGTGGCCTGGCTGACTGGTGAGATTGACATGGGATGGTTGGCAAGCCATGCCCTGACCGGCAGTCCGGAACGCTTCCACAATCAAGGTGAGCAGCGCGTGGTCGGCACTACGCCGGTCGAGCCTCCGGTTGGCTATGGTCACTATCTAAAGCTGATTCGTGACCGCAAACCTGCCACCGACGTCGAGGCGAATGGGCGTGAATCATGGGACGCCTGGGCAACCGAGGTGCTCGCGGCGTTCAATCGCTTCAAGGTGCTTTGCGCGTTGCGTCAGGGGCCGTTTGGAGTAGAAGGGCTTAACCGTGACATTGCCGGGCGTTTACACGGTGCCGGTTTGATCGAGCGCACCGAAGGCTGGTACGCCGGTCGTCCGGTACTGATCACCGGAAACGACTATAATCTGGGCCTGATGAATGGCGATATCGGTATCACCCTGAGTGTGCCCTGGGATCGTAACGACGAGGGTGAGCCGGTTGAGACCCTGAGGGTCGCCTTTCCGTCCGGTGACGGAAGCGGAGGTGTCCGGTGGATATCGCCCAGCCGTTTGCAATCAATGGAAACGGTCTACGCCATGACCGTGCACAAGTCCCAGGGCTCGGAATTTACCCACGCCTGCCTGGTGATTCCGGACCGCCTGACCCCGGTGTTGACCCGGGAGCTGGTATACACCGGCATTACCCGGGCACGCCACTGGCTTAGCCTGGCGGTATGCCAGGAAGGTGTGCTGAAAGAGGCGGTGGGGCGTAGCGTAATCAGGGCGTCGGGGCTGGCAGGGTTGTTGGCTTGAAGCGCTTTTTGTTAACCCGTATAGGGAGAAAACACATGAGAGGAGTCGTGTCGGTATCCGGGCATGTGGCAATTTTGTTTGCTCTGCTCTTTGTGGCCGGTTGCGTCGGGTCACCTGCCACCAGCCGTTCGGCCGATGATATCGTGGCGATGCCGTTGACCAATACCTATTGGCAGCTGCTGAGCATCGCGGGTGAGCCGGTGTCGGAAACCAACGCCGACCAGAAACCCCACATTCTGTTTCTGGACGACGGCCGGGTGAGCGGCTTCAGTGGCTGCAACCAATACATGGGTGACTATCAGGTCAGGGGTGAGAACCTGTTGTTTGATTCCATGGCCAGCACCCGCAGGGCCTGCCCGGATAACCAGACGGAACAATTGCTGTTCGCGGCCCTGGCCAAGACCGTTGGTGTCAATCTCGAAGGCATCGAGCTTCGGTTGCTGGGTGAAAACGGCCAGGAACTGGCAGTGTTCGAAGCCTCGCGGATGAAATAGGGCACCGGTGGTCAGTCGTTGGACAGGCAGTCGGTCATGAAACCCCTGAACTCAATCACCAGCCGCTCAAGGCTATTTTCCAGACGATGTCCGTCCGGAAGTACCAGCAGCGATAGCTTCTGTTCCCGTGCCAGCTCAATCACCGGCATCGGCAGCACGACGTCATCGTCCCAGCCATGGATGATCTGGGTTTGCCGGGCCTGAATACGGGGGCTGGATTGCGGATAGGCTGACAGCGCCAGAGCCGGAGCCAGCAAAAAGCACCCCAGTACCGGCGTTTCTGCGCTGGTGCGGGCGCACACCCAGCCTCCCATGCTGGAACCGACCAGAATGGTTCTTTCTGGATCGGCACCGGCCTCAGCCATGGCTTCTTTCATCTGCTTAAGACGTTCGGCAGGATCTTTCGTACTGCGATGATCCACGGCAATCGCGCTCACACCAGAAAAGGTTTCTGCCTCGGCTTTCAGAGCCTGTACTTTGGTGCCACCAGGGCCACTCTCCAGGCCGTGGGACAGGAAAACATGAAATTCGGGCGTAGCCATGGTTGTCTCCGGTTGGGCTTCAGTGTCGGGTCGCGGCCAGGATATCCAGCGCGTGCCGCCGTTTTTCGGGGTCGTACAGATCCACGGTAAACATCAGTTCGTCCACCTCCACAGTCAGCAATAACCGTTCCAGCTGCTCCCGGAGAGTATTCTCGCTGCCCAGTAACTGCAGGGACAGGAAGTCCTTCACGCCTGCCTGTTCACCGCTGCTCCATAAACCGTCCATGGATTTGACCGGCGGCCGCATCCACAGCGGTTGGCCTCGGAACAGGGAAAGAATGCGCTGATAACTCGTGGTGGCCAGGAACTGGGCCTCTTCGTCGGTATCCGCTGGCACGGCCGGAACGGCCAGAATCACATAGGGTTTATCCAGTTGATGCGAAGGCTGGAAGTTGTCCCGGTATGTCTGGATCGCCTCGCGGTAAAGCCGGGGCGCGAAGTGACCGGCAAAGGCATAGGGCAGACCTCGCATGGCGGCAAGTTGTGCGCTGTAGAGGCTGGAGCCCAGCAGCCAGATGGGCACATGGGTGCCAGCGCCGGGAATGGCCTTGACCGGTTGGCCCGGCTGGAGTGGCCCCAGCAAAGACTGCAGACGCGCGACATCCTCGGGAAACTGTTCTGCCCCGAGGCCGTCCCGGCGCAGCGCCCGGCTGGTCACGGGGTCGGTGCCAGGGGCGCGGCCCAGTCCAAGGTCAATTCGGCCGGGATAGAGACTTTCCAGGGTGCCGAACTGCTCGGCGATCACCAGCGGCGGATGGTTGGGCAGCATGATACCTCCGGACCCTACCCGGAGAGTGCTGGTAGCGCCGGCAATGTGTCCCACCAGTACGGCCGTTGCGGAACTGCTGATGCCTTCCATGTTGTGATGCTCGGCCAGCCAGAAACGGTTAAAGCCCAGGCTTTCCGCATGGCGTGCGTAGGCGACGCTGTTGGCCAGGGTCTGCCCCACGGAATCGCCTTCGCGAACGGAGGCCAGCTCAAGGAGGGAATAGGCAGGGAATTGGGCGCTGGAATTCTGCGACATTGAATGCTCCGGGTTTGAACTATCCGGCAGCATAACAAAAACCGGCCCGTGAAAAAGCCGGCCGGGGTGAGGGTGTTCGTTCTAATGGGCTGGGTCAGGCCCACCAGGCTGGCAGCAGGTTGCGGATCTGCGGTTGCAGGAAGCGGTCATCGATCAGCCAGATTACGCCGGTGTCCTCCGGCGTGCGGATAACCCGGCCGGCGGCCTGGGCGACTTTCTGAAGGCCAGGAATCAGGTAGGTGTAGGCGTGGCCGGCACCAAAGCGTTGCTCGAGTCGCTGGCGCAGGATGTCATGCCAATGGTCAAAGGGCGGCAGGCCGAGCGTCGCCACGAATGCGCCAATCAGGCGGTCGCCGGGCAGGTCGATGCCTTCACTGAATACGCCCCCGAGTACGGCCAGGGCGACGCCGGCATTGTCCTCGTTGAAATCGTCAAGAAACGCCGTGCGCTCATCGGCAGACATGCCAGGGCGTTGGGCTCGAAGCGGCAGGTCAGGCGCCTTTTGTTGCAGAGTTTCCCGCACCCGGTTGAGGTAGGAAAAGCTGCTGAAAAACGCCAGGTAGTTGCCGGGCCGCTGCTGGTATTGTCGGTGGATCAGTTCCGCGATGGGCGTCAGTGAGCGTTCCCGGTCCGGCTGCCGGGTACTGATGTCCGGGGTGAAATTCACCTCAAGCTGGTCGCGGGTAAAGGGGCCTGGCAGGGAGCGGAAGCAGGTGTCCTCCGGCATGCCCAGAAGGTCCCGGTAATAGACGCCAGGCGACAGGGTTGCGGAAAACATCAGCGTGCTGTCGGCGGCTTCGAAGCGCGGGGCCAGGAAGTCCGCCGGGATCAGGTTCTGAATACTGAGTCTGGCCTTGCCCCTTGCCGGCCGGATCAGCTCGCATAGGGAATGATCGCCAAACACCTCCGCCAGTTTGGTGAAGGCCAGGCTTTCGAACATCAGTTCCTGCAGGGCAAGGTCTGGCGGATGGTCCGCCAGGTAGTCGGTAATGGCGGAGACCAGCCGGTTCAGAGCGCCGGTCAGGGAACCCGGAAGAGTGTCCAGCATCACCGGCTCGCGGCTGATGTCGGGGCAATGGTCGCGGATGACTGATTGCCAGGCCCGGGACACGCCATCGAGTTTTGATTTCAAAGCTTTGGGGGCCTGTTTCCGCACCCGCAGCAGACGTGCCTGGCTCAGCTCCACGGAATACATGCCACGGGCGCGATCCACCAGATTGTGGGCCTCGTCGACCAGCAGGCTGGCCTTCCAGTCGTTCTGCCGGACAAGGGCATGGAGCAGGGCGGACTGATCGAACATCCGGTTGACATCGGCCACCACCACATCGCACCAGCGGGCCATTTCCTGCGCCAGGAAATAGGGGCAGATACCGTGTTGGCGGGCGATGTCGGCCAGTACCCCCTGGGTCAGGGCACCGGTGTGATTGGCAGCGTCCTTGCGGGCCGCCGGCAATCGGTCAAAGAAGCCCTTTGCCAGCGGGCAGGCGTCCCCATGGCACGCCTTGTCCGGATGCTCGCAGGCATGGTCCTTGGCCACCAGTTCCAGGGTTCGCAGGGGCAATGGGCCGGGTTGCTTTTTCCGCAACAGGTGAACGGCATCGACGGCCAGTTGCCGGGCGGTATTGCGGCTGGTCAGGTAGAACAGGCGGTCCTGTCTGGCCGCGGGCATCGCCATCAGGGCCGGAAAAAGGGTGCCAAGCGTCTTGCCGAGGCCGGTGGGTGCTTCCAGTAGCAAGGTCTGTTGGCGGACGCTGTTCCTGTAAACGGTTTCCGCCAGGGCGCGCTGCTGTGGCCGGAAGTCAGGGAAGGGAAAGGTCAGGTTTTTCAGCGCCAGATCCCTTTCATGCCGGTGGCTGGCCTCCTGTTCAGCCCAGTCGCTGTACTGTTCACAGAGCTGTACCAGCTCCCGCCACAGTTCCTCTGCGAGGGCCGTTTCGGTGATGGGGGTTTCCTTGTCCTTGCCGACATCGTAGTAGATCAGGGCGAGATCAATCTGACTCAGGTTTTCCTGTCGACACAACAACGCTCCGTAGGCCCGCAATTGTGCACGGTGTAAATTGCGCTGGGCTTCCCGTACCCGGGACAGATCACCGCGGTGGGTCTTGATTTCCTCCAGCCGGCCGGCGATCGGGTCGTAACCGTCGGCCCGCCCGCTGACCATCAGTTTGCCGCATTGGCCAGCCAGGGCCATTTCGCTTTGATATCTCGGGCCGCGACGGGCCTGCACCGCACTGTGGCCGGCAATGCCTTCTTCCGACGTCGGCGCCGGGGTGTAGCGCAGGTCCAGATCGCCCTTGCGGGCGGCGAATTCGCACAGCGTTCGTACCGCAACGTTGAGATCGGTCATTGGCTGGTCCAGCGCACATAGCAGACGGAGACGGGAATGCCGTGGTCAACGCAGAACTCCAGCCACCGGGTCTGATGATCCTGCAGACGGTCGCCCGGGCCTTTGACTTCGATCATTTCATAGCGCCGGTTCGGATCGCTGTGGTCGGGCCGAAAGCGGATCAGGTCCGGAAAGCCGCTGCGGTGTTCACGCAGGTTGCCCAACAGGCGCCGGAACATAAGCTCCAGGTGTTGGGCGGGGATGCACGCCAACGCCAGTTCGAGCATTTCCTCCGAGAGTATCGGCCAGATCACGAATGGCGACGCGATGCCGTGTTTTCGCTGCCAGGTATCGCGGATTCGGGTTTTGTAATCGTCAGAGGTCAGCGTGCCGAGACAGTCGTCAAACAGTGCTTGCCGGCGTTCCACGAAATCCTCCCGGTACAGATCCACGGGCCCGGTGTGGAACGGATGGAAGAACGCACCGGGCAAAGGTTCGAACAGGGCAGGCCAGCAGAGCAGGCCAAACAGGCCATTGATAAGGGTGTTTTCCACATAGGCAACGGGCTTGTCGGGTTCGGTCAGGTGTTGCATGGCTACCCATTCCACGGAATGCCCATCGGGGTTGTCCAGTTCCAGGGTGAACGCCGTCAGTTGCGGGCGTTCGCCTTGCTGGGGCGATGCCTCTCCCAGTTTTTTCGCCAATCGCGTCAGGATACGTTCGAGCCCGCGTTCCTCAGCGCCAAACCTGGGTTCGGCGGTGGCGGCCAGGGCAATCTTCCAGGCCTCGTGGTGTTGCTTCAGCCGTTCCAGAAGGCGTAGCTGGCGCAGCCGTGATTCGCGATGTCCACTGAGGCGATAGGCCTTCAACGCCAGCTCTGTGTTGCCGCCGCGCTCCGCCAGCTTGCCCAGTTCGAACAGCAAGCGGCCTCGCCGGCTTTCCAGCCAGGCGTTCTTGTTGGCCGTGGGGATGTCCTGCCATACGGTTTCTGGCGGCTCGCCCTGATCCAGGCGTTCACGGCAGTGATGCATCACCAGGTAGCGATCCACGTCGTCACGTTCGTCAAATGCCCGGGACTCGGCAGAAAGAGGTATCTGTTCATACTGCTGGTGGCCCAGCTCCACCAGTACGAAATCGGACCAGCTCTGGCGCAGGTTGCCGAAGAACATCAGCCGCAGGCGGTCGAACAGGGCCATGTTCCGTAACTGTATAACCTGTGTGGATACGCCCGGTAGCCAAAGCCCGATCGGTGTGGGGTCGGGGTGCAGTGGCAGCAGGGTTTCCTTGAGCACTGCTTTGCTTGTCCCCATTGGCAGTCCGGCGGCGGTGATCCTGTCGGCCAATGCGGGTCGCAGTTCGCCGAGGGTGTACAGGCGAAAGAGGTCGGCAAGGGGGAGTTCCGGGGTGTCGTTGATCCATCCGGCGTTCAGCAGGGTGTTGGTGGTTTCGGCCACCGTGGCTCCAAGCTCTGGATAGCGAAGCTTCTCAACACGGAACAGTTCGCCGGTACGCATGACCATGCGAGCCAGCAGCGCCCTTGCTGGCTGGTCGAGTGTCAGCAGGTTGTCTATGTACCCGATTTCATCGACCGTCAGCAAATCGCTGTGATAGTGCCGTACCCAGCGCACCACTGTCTCGAAGTTCTCGAGATAGTACAGCGGATTGTCCAGGTCTGCGGTGCCGGGAATGTGAGTTTGCTGGTCTGATGCGGGGAGCATGGCTGGGCGTCAGATATCCACGACAATCGGTGGATTCAGCGGCTTGTATTGGCCGGTGCAGGTGCTGGCGTTGATATACCGACAGTCATTCAGCGTCTGCTGGCCATAGCTTTCGTGGATATGGCCGAAGATGTGGAGTTTGAGCGTGAGCCGTTCCAGCTCCCAGGCCAGATCGCCACAGCCTACAGCCAGTGACTCGTTCACCTGGTCGAGGATGCCTGCTGGCGGACCATGGGTGATCAAAACATCAGTGTCCGACGGTATCTGTGCCCAGCGCTCCGCAATGGCCGTTCCACGCTCGAGGTTGAATGCCCAGTCGAAAAAGATCGGTGTCCAGGGGCTGCCCCAGAATTTTACTCCTTCGATGTTGATACTTCTGTCCCGAAGGTAAATGGCGTTCCTGATCAATGCCTCGGCGTCGGCAGGCTCATCCTGCAGGCACCAGTCGTGGTTGCCGGCAATCAGGATCTTGTGGCGGTGGGGCTGTTCGGAAAACCAGTTGTCCAGATCCTCGAGTTCCTCAAGGGTGCCCACTCCCAGGCAATCACCGGCGTGGATAAGCACGTCACCGTCGGGTACGGAAACCTGACGATGCATACTGTGGGTATCCGATATACAGACCAGTCTCATTCAGGCTCGCTGGGTTTGGGTTCGTTGGGCTCGCGAAAAGAGCCATGGCGTCCGGCGCCGCCAGCAAATCGGCCGGCGCCTTCAATGGCCTCTTCAAACACCACAGGATAACCGCCAGCTCCTTCGGCAGCCAATGCCTTGGACAGTTTTAGATCCCACTGATGAATGGCGGAATGTCGGTCGGCGCGCAGGCATTTCTGAGGGAATCCGGCGATGTCTGCCGCCAGGGCCTCGGCGGCGAAACGAGCCTGCCCGTCGGGCACAACCCGGTTTGCCAGCCCCATGGTTTTGGCTTCGTCGGCGCCAACCGGTCGCCCGGTCAGGATCATGTCCATCGCATTGCCGTGGCCGATAATGCGAGGCAGGCGCACGGTGCCGCCATCAATCAGCGGGACTCCCCACCGGCGGCAGAATACGCCAAAGGTGGCGGATGCCTCGACCACCCTCATATCGCACAGCAGGGCCAGCTCCAGGCCGCCCGCCACCGCATAACCGGATACGGCAGCAATCACGGGTTTGGAGAGATCCATGCGGGACGGGCCCATAGGGCCTGGCGCTGTTCCAGTTGCCTCAATCTCGTTGCGACGCTCCGGGTCGCCGACGGCCTCCAGGTCAGCGCCAGCGCAAAAGTTGCCGCCTTCGCCCCAGAGCACCGCCACCTTGAGATTGTCATCGGCTTCAAAATCAGTGAAAGCTTCGTGCAGGGCGTTGGCCGTTTTGCGGTCAACGGCGTTTCGTTTTTCGGGGCGGGCCAGAATGATGGTCAGCACAGCACCATTGGACTCGGTGTATACCGGCGGTTGCGTCAAGTAGCCTCCTGAGGATTGTTGTGGTCGAGCCGCTCAGGGAGTTGTGGTCTCCGGGGGTAGCTGTTCAAATTCCACCCGGTTCCGTCCCTTGTTTTTCGCATTGTATAGCGCCGAGTCGGCTTCGATCATCATATCTGCGAAGGTTTTGTGGCGGTCGGCCTTTTCGACCCCCCCAATGCTGGCAGAGATGTACAGCGGTAAACCCTGTATTTCCTGGCCATTGGTGGCGATGGCTTCCAGCAGGCGGTGGGTGATGATGCGCACGTCGTCATCGCCGGTGATGCGAAGAACCACTGCAAACTCTTCTCCTCCGACGCGGCCAATGATGTCGTCGTCCCTCAATTCGTGTCTCAGTGTGCGGCTGACCAGGCGGAGGGCTTCATCTCCGGCTGCGTGCCCCCAGCGGTCGTTGACCTGTTTGAAGTGATCCAGGTCCATCATCAGAACGGCCAGCTGTGCCTGGGACTGCGCTGCGTTATCAAAGGCCCGTATTCCCTCCCGGAACAGAGACCGGCGATTAAAGAGTCCGGTAAGGCCATCCCGTTCAGCCATAATGCGTAGGCGCTGTTCGGACTGGGTGAAGGCCAGCAACGGAAGTGCCAGGGTCGTTGCGGAGGCCAGCAGGATATGGTTGATGAGGATCAGGCGCAGCAGGAAACCGGTGTTGGTCTGGTTCAGACCCAACCAATCCACACCGATCACCAGTGCCTGGGACATCATCAATACCCCATGTACCGTAAAAAGTACCTTCAGAATCCTGACAGGCAACGACGGCGTGGTGTCCAGTTTCGACAGAGTGTAGATTGCAAAGCTGAAAAGGGCGGCAGAAAAGAGAGCTGTTAGCAGGCGGGCATTCAGCGGGTCGCCTTGGAAGGAGAGCAGAAGAATTAGCAAATAGCCGGCCGCGGAGAAGCGCAGGACCTGGCGAAACCGGCGGGTTTTACGCGATGCTCTGCCGGAGAAGCGCTGCAGGCCGGCCAAGACCAGAAAAGGCGAAAAGCCGAGAAATACGTGGGCCAGGAAAACGGTGATCCAGGGAGCATCGATAAAGGCGCGCGCGCCTGCAAACAGGGTGCCTGCCGCGAAGGCCATGCACGCCAGCGCCCACAACCGGAAACAATGCTGGCGGGAGCGAAGCTTGAAAATGGCCCATAGCAACCCGCCGATCAATAGATTGATCGCGACTGACAACAGCAGCAAAGTCGGCAGGTGAACGGTAAATCCCATAGGCATCCCTGGTAACGGGTTTTCGCAGTATTACAGAGTACGTCACAGGGACGTTACGGTCAGTAAGCTTTGTGTGTCGTTTCATGGTACAGAGACAGCCAGGACGGCGCCGCCAGCGCCGTTGAAGCGCGACTGGCGGCTCGCCTTTGGGTCAAGCGGCTTTCAGTGTCTTCATGTCGATCACAAAACGGTACTTCACATCGCCTTTCTTCATGCGCTCGTAGGCTTCGTTGATGTTTCTGATGTCGATCATTTCCACGTCGCAGGTGATGCCATGATCGGCACAGAAGTCCAGAACTTCCTGGGTTTCAGGCATGCCTCCGATGAGAGAACCTGCTAATACGCGGCGCTTGAACACCAGATTGCCGGCTTCCAGGGGTGGGGCGACCGATTCCAGCAAACCCACGAGGATGTGGGTGCCGTCGAACGTCAGGCAGTTCAGGTAAGGGTTCAGGTCGTGCTGAACCGGCACGGTGTCCAGCATGAAGTCGAAGGACTCGGCGGCCGCTTCCATCTGATGGTCGTCGGTGGAAACGACGACATGGTCGGCGCCCTGCTGCTTCGCTTCAGCCACCTTGCTCTCTGAGCGGGTGAAAATGGTGACCTCCGCACCCAGGGCCTTGGCGAATTTCACGCCCATGTGACCGAGTCCACCCATGCCGATCACGCCCACTTTGTCACCGGCTTTAACGCCATAGTGGCGCAGGGGTGAGTAGGTGGTAATGCCAGCGCAGAGAATGGGGGCGGCGGAGACCGGATCCAGCTTTTCCGGAACCTTCACCACAAAGCGCTCGCTGACGATAACCCTGTCGGAATAGCCGCCATAGGTGATAGAGCCGTCATGGCGGTCTTCACCATTGTAGGTAGCAGTCATGCCTTCCTGGCAATACTGTTCAAGACCGGTTTCGCAGGCGGAACAGGTGCGGCAGGAGTCCACCATGCAGCCTACGCCCACCGTATCGCCCACCTTATAATCGGTCACGTCGGAGCCGACGGCGGTGACACGGCCAATAATCTCGTGTCCCGGAACCACCGGGAACTGAGTAACACCCCAATCATTCTCGGCAAAGTGGATATCGGTGTGGCAGACCCCGCAGTAGTCAATCTCGATGGAGACATCGTCCGGGCGCGGTTCACGCCGTTCAAAGCTGATGGGGGCCAGCTCGGAGTCGGCTGATTCGGCTGCGTAGCCTTTCGCATTCGCCATGGTCCGTGTTCCTTCTTTGTCGGTAAATGTTAAAACCTGTACGCAGTAAGTCCGGGTGTGAGTCAGTTTTTCAACCGCAAGCCCCTTTCATGAAAGGAATATCATGAAGAGTTAATGGCGATGGGTGTGGCGGTAGTCGGTGGGGGATTGGCCCATGACCTTCTTGAACAGTCGGGAAAAATAGTAATTGTCGTCATAACCCAGAAGGCTGCTGATCTGGGTAAAGGAATGATCCGTGGTGTCCAGCAACTGGCAGGCCTGTTCCACTTTCAGGTGCAGGAAGTGCTGAATCGGGGAGACGCCGGTCAGGGCCCGGTAACGGGTGGAAAAGTGCGCGGGTGAGAGCCCCGTCAGGTCCGCCAGCTGATGGAGGGTGATGCGCTCATCCAGATGCTCCCGCATGAAGTTATGGATGATGTCCAGGTCCGGCTGCTGCGCGTGGCCCGCTTCGCCGACACTCAGGGGGACGGCCGCCAGCAGCTGGCGCAGGCGGTTGGCCACATGCACCAGGCCGGGGGTGCGGAAGCCGGTTTGCCTTACCGAAAGCAGGCCGTTGAAATCCACGAGTAACCTGGGTTGTCGCCCGATGTGCTGAACGTAGATGCCTTCGGTAAACCCCATGTGCTCTCGAAAATGTTCCGTCAGCGGGCCCGCGTAGTGAACCCAATGGATTGTCCATGGGTTCTCCGGTGCGGCGGTGTATCGGTGTGCGGCGCCGGCCGGTATCAGCACCAGGTCGCCCGCCCGTATCAGGCAGGGTTCGTCCTCAACGCTCAGGTAAGCTTCTCCCTCAGTGCAATGGATCAAAAGATCGTCGTTATGGTGTTCCCGGTGCATGTGGTGGCCTGCAGCGCGGCGGTAGTGGCCGAAGGCGAGCGGGTACAGGTCACGGGTCAGGGGGTGTCGTGACAAGCCGCGTATAACCGGGTCAGGAATGACATATCGAATGCTGTCTGGCGGTACAGGCCACTGGGACGTCTTGGTCATTGTGGGTGTCTTCTTTCCTGTGATATCGAAAGATAGTCCATCATGGTCGAAACTTAGTCAATCATTAAGCGGTAGAAGGCTGTGCTAGGATCGGTATCAACCTTAGGGCTCAGGCCCAACTACCTACAACAATGACAGGGAATATCGCTATGAAAAACGTACCCCTTTATATCGCCGGTGAGTTCGTCCAGAGCCAGACCGACCAGTGGATTGACGTTACCGATCCTGCCACCAACGAAGTGATTGCCCGTGCGCCCTGCACCACAGACGCCGAGATGCGTCGCGCTATCGACAACGCAGGCGAAGTGTTCAAGACCTGGAAAGAAGTACCGGTCTCCGAGCGTGCCCGGGTAATGATGCGTTACCAGGCGCTGCTGAAAGAGCACCATGATGAAATCGCCGAGATCCTGTCCAGCGAAACCGGCAAAACCTTCGAGGATGCCAAAGGCGATGTATGGCGTGGTATCGAGGTTGTGGAGCACGCCGCCAACATCCCCTCGCTGATGATGGGTGAAACCGTTGAGAACGTGGCCCGTGAAATCGACACCTATTCCTACACCCAGCCGCTGGGTGTCTGTGCCGGTATCACGCCGTTCAACTTCCCGGCCATGATCCCGCTGTGGATGTTCCCGATGGCCATTGCTTCCGGTAACACCTTCATTCTCAAGCCGTCCGAGCAGGACCCGCTGACCCCGATGCGTCTGGCGGAACTGTTTGAAGAAGCAGGCGCCCCCAAGGGTGTGCTGCAGGTCGTCCACGGCGGTAAAGAACAGGTAGACGTGCTGCTGACCGATCCGGCCATCAAGGCCGTGTCGTTCGTTGGCTCCGTACCGGTGGGCCGTTATATCTACGAAACCGGCACCCGTAACATGAAGCGTGTACAGAGTTTCGCCGGTGCCAAGAACCACATGGTGATCCTGCCGGATGCGGACAAGAATCAGGTGGTCAAAGCTCTGGTGGGCGCATCGGTGGGTGCGGCCGGCCAGCGTTGCATGGCGATTTCCGTGGCCGTGTTCGTGGGCGAGGCCCAGGAGTGGATTCCAGAAGTGAAGGAAGCCCTGGCTGCGGTCAGACCCGGTGCCTGGAACGACAAGGAAGCCAGCTATGGCCCGATTATCAGCAAGCAGGCGAAGCAGCGCGTGGAATCACTGATTACCCGCGGTGAGGAAGAAGGCGCCAAGCTGCTGCTGGATGGCCGCAACTGCACCGTTGATGGTCTGCCTGACGGCAACTGGGTTGGGCCGACGCTGTTCGCCGGGGTCAAGCCGGAGATGGATGTCTACAAGGAAGAGATCTTTGGCCCGGTGCTGGCCTGCATGGAAGTGGACACCCTGGAAGATGCCATCAATCTGGTAAACGACAGCCCGTACGGTAACGGTACATCCATCTTCACCAGCTCCGGTGGTGCGGCACGCCGCTACCAGCATGAGATTGAAGTGGGTCAGGTGGGTATCAACGTGCCCATTCCAGTGCCCCTGCCGTTCTTCTCCTTCACTGGCTGGAAAGGCTCCTTCTACGGTGACCAGCACGCCTACGGCAAGCAGGCGGTGAAATTCTACACCGAGACCAAGACCATTACCTGTCGCTGGTTCAGCAGCGACGCGGTGGCTGAAACCAACTTCTCCATCCGCATGCGGTAAGGAGAGCCCATGAACTTTGATCTGACCGAAGATCAGCTGGCCTTCCGCGAGGCCGCCAGGGCCTTCGCGGAGAAGGCCATGGCTCCTCACGCCGCCAAATGGGATGCCGAGCATGTGTTCCCGGTGGAAGTGATTCGCGAGGCCGGTGAGATGGGCTTTTGCGGTATTTACACGCCGGAAGCCCAGGGTGGCATGGGGCTGTCGCGACTGGATACCAGCGTGATCGTGGAAGAGCTGGCAGCTGCCTGTCCTTCCACGGCTGCCTACATCACCATCCACAACATGGCGACATGGATGGTCGCGCAGTTTAGCAATGCCGATATCCAGCAACAGATCGCCCCGAAAATGGCCAGCGGCGAGTGGCTGGGTTCCTACTGTCTGACGGAGCCGGGCGCCGGCTCTGACGCCGGTAACCTGCGTACCAAGGCCACACGGGACGGCGATAGCTACGTGCTGAACGGCAGCAAGGTGTTTATTTCTGGCGCCGGCGCCACCCAGATGCTGGTGGTGATGGCTCGTACCGGCGAACCCGGCAGCGGCCCAAAAGGGATCAGTGCCTTCGTGGTGCCTGCTGACAGTGACGGTATCCACTACGGCAAGGCCGAGGAAAAAATGGGTTGGAACAGCCAGCCCACCCGCCAGATTACCTTCGAGAACGTGCGCGTGCCGGCCAATAACCGGCTGGGTGAAGAAGGTCAGGGCTTCATGATCGCCATGAAAGGCCTGGACGGCGGGCGCCTGAACATTGCCACCTGCTCCATGGGGGGCGCCCAGGCGGCGCTATTGCGTGCCCGCAATTACATGCACGAGCGCGAGCAGTTCGGCCAGGCCCTGGCAGGTTTCCAGGCGCTGCAGTTCAAGCTGGCGGACATGGCAACCAACCTGGTAGCCGCGCGGCAGATGGTTCGCCTGGCGGCCTACCGGCTGGATCAGGGCGATACCGAAGCCACGCTGCATTGCGCCATGGCCAAGCGCTTCGCCACTGATGCCTGTTTCGAGGTGTGCAACGAGGCACTTCAACTTCACGGTGGTTACGGCTATATCCGCGAGTACCCGCTGGAGCGCTACGTACGCGACCTGCGGGTGCATCAGATTCTGGAAGGCACCAACGAAATCATGCGGCTGATCGTAGCCCGCCGGTTACTGGAGCCTGGTGTCGCTGAAGCTATCCAATAAGAGCCTCAGCCCATCAGGTAAAAAAGCCTCAGCCAACTAACAAAAGGCGAGAATTCATATGAGCGAATTGATTCAGTTGGAAAAACGCGGCCACACCGCGATCATCACCATTAACAATCCTCCGGCCAATACCTGGACCAAGGCTTCCCTGAAAGCGCTGGAAGAAACCATCGAAGCGCTGAATGCAGATCGTAATATTTTTGCGCTGGTGGTGACTGGCCAGGGCGAGAAGTTTTTCTCCGCCGGCGCCGACCTCAAGGCCTTCGCCGACGGCGACATTGGTAATGCCAGTGTCATGGCTCAGGCGTTTGGCCAGGCTTTCGATGCCCTGGTGCGGTTCCGTGGCGTGTCTATCGCTGCGGTGAACGGCTATGCCATGGGGGGTGGTCTGGAGTGCGCCCTGGCCTGCGATATCCGCATTGCCGAGGAACACGCCCAAATGGCCTTGCCAGAGGCCACCGTTGGCCTGCTGCCCTGTGCCGGTGGGACGCAGAACCTGCCCTGGCTGGTCGGCGAAGGCTGGGCCAAGCGGATGATTCTGTGTGGTGAGCGTATCAAGGCCGACAAGGCTCTGAGCATCGGGCTGGTGGAAGAAGTGGTGCCGCAGGGCGCAGCTCTCGACAAGGCGCTGGAGCTGGCGGAAATGGCCGGCAAACAGAGCCCTTCGTCCGTTGCCCGCTGCAAGACCCTGGTGATGAGCGCCCGTGATGGCCGCAGCCACGACGACGGCTGGAGAATGGAGCGGGAACTGTTTATCGAACTGTTCAGCACCGAAGACCAGCGCGAAGGGGTGAATGCGTTCCTTGAAAAGCGCACCCCGGAATGGAAGAACCGGTAAAAAGCACCGATATAAAGCATCGATAAACCCGGCCGGATTACTGAGTGAATGGTATGAGCGATCAAGTAGTCATTTTTGAGGAACTGGAAGCCGCTGGCGGCAGCCGCATTGGTGTGGCGCGACTGAACGCGCCACGTGCCATGAACGCACTGTCGCTGGAGATGATCCACCTGTTGAAGGCAAAGCTGGACCAGTGGGCTGCAGACGACACGATCGGCGCCGTATGGCTGGAAGGCGAGGGCGACAAGGCTCTGTGCGCCGGCGGAGATATTGTGGCGCTGTATCGCGACATGACGGAGCCGCGCTCCGACAGTCGTTCTGTTAGTGAAGGGGATAGATTCTTCACCGACGAATACGAACTGGACTACCAGATTCACACCTATCCCAAGCCTTTAATCGTCTGGGGCAATGGAGTGGTGATGGGCGGCGGCATCGGCCTGATGTCCGGCGGTTCCCATCGTGTGGTCACGGAGCATTCACGGGTCGCGATGCCGGAAGTGAGTATCGGCCTTTACCCGGATGTAGGCGCTGGTTGGTTCCTCAATAAAATGCCGGGCCGGATCGGTTTGTTCCTGGGGCTGACAGGGGCGCGGATGAACGGCGCTGATGCGCTGTTTACCGGGTTGGCGGACCGGTTTATTCGCCACGATATGCGTGACGAGGTCAAACAGGCCCTGCAGCAGTCTGGCTTTGGTGGCCTTGAGGGTGGCGCCCATGCCGCTGTCAGCAAAGTGTTGCGACGGTTTGAAGCGGGCTCCCGCGAGGCAATGCCACAGGCCGTGGTGCGCGAGCACTTCGATGTGATCCAGGCCCTTACCGACGGCGATTCGCTGGTGGAAGTGGTGGACAACCTGGGCCAGTACGCCGGCGAAGATCCCTGGTTGATCAAGGCGGTCAAGACGGTCGCGGCGGCGTCGCCAGCTTCTCTGACTCTGACCTGGCAACACTATCACGACACCTTGCATGACAGCCTGTCCCAGGTTTTCGACAAGGAACTTCAAATATCCAAACGCTGCCTGAAAATGGGTGAATTTGCCGAGGGCGTCCGGGCACTGTTGATTGACAAGGACCTGAAGCCACGCTGGCATTTCCCAACACTGAAAAGCGTGGACCCTGAGTGGATCGACCGGTTCTTTATTGAGCCCTGAACCGAACAGACCAACACTGATCAAATAATGGAGAACAACAATATGGCGACTATCACATTTATCGGTCTTGGCAACATGGGCGGTCCCATGGCCGCCAACCTCGTCAAGGCAGGCCATGACCTGACCGTGTTTGATCTGTCTTCCGAGGCAGTCAAGGCGCTCACCAGCGAAGGCGCAAAATCCGCGGCGACAATCCAGGAGGCGGTGGAAGGTGCCGAGGTGGTGATTTCCATGCTACCTGCGGGTCAGCACGTGGAAGCGGTTTACCTCGGTGACAACGGGCTGTTGAAAAACCTGCCATCCACAACGTTGGTGATCGATTCTTCCACCATTGCGCCGGAAACCGCGAAAGGTGTGGCTGAGGCTGCGGTTGCTGCCGGTATTACCTTTATGGACGCGCCGGTCTCCGGCGGTGTCGGTGGCGCCAAGGCGGGAACCCTGACCTTTATCTGCGGTGGTGAAGCGGACGCCTTCGAGCGCGCTAAACCCGTTCTTGAGTGCATGGGCAAGAACATCTTCCACGCCGGCCCACATGGTGCCGGACAGATTGCCAAGATCTGCAACAACATGCTGCTGGCGATTCTGATGAGTGGTACCAGCGAGGCCCTGGCCCTCGGCGTGAAGAACGGCCTGGACCCTGCGGTGCTGTCGGAGATCATGAAGCAGAGTTCCGGTGGTAACTGGGCACTGAACGTCTACAACCCCTGGCCGGGGGTCATGGAGGGTGTGCCGGCGTCCCGTGACTATGAGGGCGGCTTCCTGGTAAACCTGATGAATAAGGATCTGGGGCTGGCCTTCGACAATGCGGTTAAGAATCAGGCGCCCATTCCCATGGGATCATTGGCCCGTAACCTGTTTGCGCTCCATGCCAACGAGGGTAACGGCGGGCTGGACTTCTCCAGTATCCAGAAGTTCTATTATCGCGGGTAGGGCTGAGTACCAGCGCCTTCAGAACGTCTGGTTGGACATTTCGTTCATGTCGACGGGTTTTGAGGGCGTTTATTTTTAGCTTAAAGTTTACCTTTACGTAAACTATAGCCTGTGATAAACATTGAAGTCAGAATTTTCCACAACAATAAAAGGACTGGATTATGAGTCTCCCGGATTACCAATCGGTCTATGACAATTTCGACCCTGCCAGCCTCGAAGCCGAGATCCTGGAGGGTAACCTGCAAGATGGCCTGAACGTCTGCACGGAAATCTGTGACAAGTGGGCGGAGGACCCTCAAAGGGTTGCGCTTTATTACGAGAAAGCTGACGGCGGTTCCGGCAAGCTGACCTTCGCCGAGCTGAAGGAGCAATCCGCCCGTTTTGCGAACTACCTCACCTCCAAGGGTATCGGCAAGGGCGACCGGGTTGCCGCCCTGCTGCCCCGCAGCCCGGAGCTGCTGATTGTCATTGCCGGCGCGCTACGCGCTGGCGCCGTTTATCAACCACTGTTCACCGCCTTCGGTCCCGGTGCCATCGAGTATCGTTTCGAGCGCGCCAGCACCAAGCTGGTAGTCACTGACCCTGTCAACTATCCGAAACTTACCGAGGTCAAGGACTGTGCGCCGGTGGTGTGCGTGAATGCCGCCGAAGTCAGTGGCGATATCCCGGACTTTGAGAAGACACTGGCAGAGCAATCCGGCCAGTTCGAGCCGGTATTGATCAAAGGTGGTGATCCGTTCCTGCAGATGTTTACCTCGGGTACGGTTGGTAAATCCAAAGGCGTTGCGGTTCCTGCCAAGGCATTGCTGGCGTTTTACGTGTACATGAGATATGCCATCGACCTGCGGGACGATGACGTGTTCTGGAACGTGGCTGATCCGGGCTGGGCCTACGGTCTTTATTACGCCGTGGTGGGCCCGTTGCTGATGGGGCATGCCACCCACTTCAATCCGGGCGCGTTCACCCCGGAAACCACCTACGACATGATCCGCAAGTACAAGATCACCAATCTGGCGGCTGCACCAACGGCTTACCGTTTGCTGAAGGCCAACGACCATGTACTGCCGGAGGGTGAAAATCTCGGGCTCAGAGTCGCCAGCAGTGCCGGCGAACCTTTGAACCCGGAAGTAGTGAGCTGGATTGAAAAGCGTCACTTCTGCCCGGTTAAGGATCACTATGGTCAGACCGAAACCGGCATGACCTGCTGCAATTTCCACAGTCTTGATCACCCGGTACGCCAGGGCTCAATGGGCTATTCCTCGCCGGGACACCGGGTCGTCGCCCTGAACGAAAAGAATGAAGAGGTCGGCGAAGGCGAAATCGGACAGGTGGCGGTCGATGTAAAGGCCTCACCGCTGTTCCACTTCGACGGCTACACCTGGGGTGAAAAAGACCCGTTCGTAAAAGGCTATTACCTGACCGGCGACATGGCGGTTTGTCACGGTGACGGCTGTTTCTCATTCAGTGGCCGTGACGATGACATCATCACCACCGCTGGTTACCGTGTGGGCCCTGCCGATGTCGAAAGCACCCTCCTGGAGCACAAGGCAGTGGCCGAGTCCGGTGTCGTCGCCAAGCCCGATGAAAAGCGCGGCTCGATCATCAAGGCCTACGTGGTGATCAAGGGTGATCAGGAGCCTGAAAGCGAAGACGCGTTGAAAGATGAATTGCAGGAACTGGTGCGTCATCGCCTCTCTGCCCACGCCTATCCCCGTGAAATCGAATTCGTGGACGAGCTGCCAAAAACCCCCAGTGGCAAGATCCAGCGCTTTGTTCTGCGCAACCAGGCGAAGGAAGAGAAACAGGGATGATGGTGACCTTCGAGGAACTGCAGGCCTTCCTCGCCGAACAGTTTCCCCAGGGTGCCCGCTACGGCACCTTGCAGGAGCTGGGCGACGGCTGGGCTGAAATGAAGCTGGAGGTTGCTGAAGAACATCTGCGCCCCGGCGGCACGGTGTCCGGCCCCGCCATGATGGCGTTGGCGGACGTGGCCCTGTATGCCGCGCTGCTGGGTAAAATCGGCCTGGTGCCGCTGGCGGTGACCAGTAACCTCAATATCAACTTCCTGCGCAAGCCGGTGGCCCACAGCCCGATCCGGGCGCGGGCCAGCATGCTGAGAATCGGCAAGACCAGCGGGGTGGGTGAAGTCTATATTCTCTCCGATGGCCTGGAAGATCCGGTTGCCCATGCCACCATCACCTACGCGATTCCGGCACAGCGGTGACGGCATGAAGGTCAGCAATCTTTCGGTTTCCCTGGGGGAGGGCGTCAGGGTTCAGGCCCAGCGCCTGTGCCATGGTGACAGTGCCGGGCCGGTGTTGGTGTTCCTGCATGAATCTTTGGGCAACATTACCTTATGGAAGCAGTTCCCCAGCCAGTTGGCAGAGGCCACAGGCCTTGATGCGCTGATCTATGAGCGCCGTGGTTACGGTGCCTCCAGTGACGAGCCACTGCCGCGTCCCTACGATTACCTGGAGCAGGAAGGCACTGTGTGGTTGCCACGGTTGCTGGATGCGCTGGCGATTGACGAGGTGATTCTGGTGGGCCATAGCGATGGTGGCTCCATCGCCTTGATTGCCGCAGCAGCGCTGGAGGCGCGGGTAAAGGGATTGATCACCATGGCCGCCCATACCTGGGCCGATCACCTGACCCTGGCAGGTATCCGTGACATGCGTCGGCGCTACCTGGAAGAAGGCATTCGCGAGAAGTTGCTGCGCCATCACGGCGAGCGCACCGATGCATTATTCTACGCCTGGCAGGACGTCTGGCTGGATGAAGGTTTTCAGGAGTCCATGGATTTTGGCCCCTGGCTGGACGCCATTCGTTGCCCGGCTATGATCATTCAAGGGGATGATGATGAATACGGGGTTCCGGAACAGGTGACCCGGATTGTGGAGGGCATCGGACATCGGGCCGAACCGGTGTTCATGGCTGAAACGGGACATTCGCCCCACATTCAGCAGCTTGACCGGGTGCTGGCGTTGATCAGCGAATTTTTGCGAATAGACGGTGATCAAAAAAGTACGATTTTTAGTTGACGTTTACGTAGACGTCAATTTAACCTGTAGTCAGTATAAACGCACAAAAATAACAAAAGGTAGAATGGCTCATGAGTGACCCGTTCGTTCTGGAAACCCAAAGCCTCGTCAAAGAGTTCAAGGGCTTTGTGGCGGTCGACGACGTTAACCTGAAGGTGCAGAGTGGCCACATACACGCCCTGATCGGCCCCAATGGCGCGGGCAAGACCACGGTATTCAACCTGCTCACCAAGTTCCTGATTCCCACACGCGGCAAGATCCTGTTCAAGGGTGAGGACATCACCTCGATGAAATCGGCGGCTATTGCCCGCAAAGGCGTGGTCCGTTCCTTTCAGATCTCGGCGGTTTTCCCCCATATGACGGCGCTTGAGAACATTCGCGTCGCCCTGCAGAGTTTTGAAGGCAACTCCTTCCGCTTCTGGAAATCCGGCGAATCCCTTAACAAGCTCAATGAGCGTTGTATGGAACTGCTGGACAGTGTCGGGCTGACTGAATTTGCCAACACCACCACCGTCGAACTTGCCTATGGTCGTAAGCGTGCCCTGGAACTGGCTACCACCCTGGCCATGGAGCCGGAGTTGCTGTTGCTGGACGAGCCCACCCAGGGAATGGGCAGTGAAGACGTGGATCGGGTCGTTGAACTGGTACGCAAAGCCGCTCAAGGCCGCACGGTGTTAATGGTGGAGCACAACCTGGGTGTGGTCAGCAAGCTATGCGATCGGGTAACGGTGCTGGCCCAGGGTTCTGTGTTGACCGAAGGGGACTACCAGCAGGTTTCCGACGACCCACGAGTTCGCGAAGTGTATATGGGTGGCACCGCCACTAAAAAGCAGGAGGCGGCGGAATGACACAGGCGCATCCAAAAGAGTACGAACAGCTTCGAATCTCTGGGCTACACGCGTTTTACGGAGAATCACACATTCTCCATGGCATTGATATGGAAGTTCAGCGCGGGGAGTTGGTCACGCTGCTGGGCCGCAATGGTGCCGGCCGCAGCACAACCCTGAAAGCGATTATGAATATGGTGGGCCGGCGTACCGGTTCCATCATGATCAACGGTGAGGAAACCATGTCCTGTGCGCCTCACCACATTGCAAGGTTGGGAGTAGGGTATTGCCCCGAACACCGGGGCATTTTTTCCGGGCTCAATGTCATGGAAAACCTGACACTTCCGCCCGTCGTCCGAAGTGGCGGCATGGGCTTGGAGGAAATTTTCTCCATGTTCCCCAACCTGTACGAACGCCGTACCAGCCCTGGCACCAAACTTTCTGGCGGTGAGCAGCAGATGCTGGCGATGGCCCGGATCCTGAGAACCGGTGCCAACATGCTGTTGCTGGACGAAATCACCGAAGGCCTGGCACCGGTGATCGTTGAAACACTGGGCGAGGTGTTGGTCAAGCTGAAAGAGAAAGGCCTGACGATTGTTCTGGTTGAGCAGAATTTCCATTTCGCCGCACCCCTGGCGGACCGTCACTACGTGATGGAACACGGCCAGATTGTGGAGGAGATCGGCGCCGACGAGCTTGAGGCCAAGCAGTCGATGCTGGACAAGTACCTGGGTGTATAACGCTCAGGCCAGAGAGTGAAAACGAGAGTGCAACAAGAGCAATAAGAACGAAACCCGAAAACCAACGCAACGACAGTAGCGGAGAAACAACAATGACAATCACCAAAAAGCTTCTGACATCAGCGATTGCATCAGCCATGTTTGTGGGTGCTGCCCAGGCTGAGATATCCGACAACACCGTCAAAATCGGTTACCTGGCCGACATGTCCGGCACCTACCGTGACCTGGCCGGACCAAATGGCCAGACCGCCCTCGAAATGGCTATCGCTGACTTCGGTGGCACGGTCAATGGCGCCAAGATCGAAGTGGTCAGCGCGGATGATCGGAACAGCCCGGACTCAGCTTCCAGCACCGCCCGGCGCTGGGTGGAGAACGAGAACGTTGACTTGATTGCCGGCCTGGTTGCCTCTTCGGTCACCATTGCCGTCAGCAACATCCTGGAAGAAAACGACAAGCTGGGCATCGTCTCCGGTTCTGCCGCGTCCAGCATTACCAACGAGCACTGCACGCCGAACCATATCCACTACGTGTACGACACCTACCCGCTGGCCAACGGTACCGCAAGCGCGGTGGTTAAAGAAGGTGGCAAGAGCTGGTTTATCCTGACCGCTGACTACGCCTTCGGTCACGCGCTGGAAGGCGACGTAACCCGTGTGGTGGAAGAAAATGGTGGTGAAGTGATGCAGGCGGTACGTCACCCGTTCCCGACCTCTGACTTCTCGTCCTTTATCCTGCAGGCGCAGTCCTCAGGTGCTGACGTGGTGGCCCTGGCAAACGCCGGTGCAGACACCACCAATGCCATCACCACCGCCGGTGAATTCGGCCTGACCCAGTCCGGCCAGACCCTGGCAGCGCTGCTGTTGTTCCTGACCGACGTTCACGCACTGGGTGCTCAGTCTGCCCAGGGCATTCAGCTGACCACCGGCTGGTACTGGAACATGAACGACGAAACCCGTGCCTGGTCTGACCGTTTCATGGAGAAAACCGGCGTTCGTCCCACCATGGTTCACGCTGGTATCTACTCCAGCACCATGCAGTACCTGAACGCCGTCAAGGCCACCGGATCGGATGCCGCCCAAACGGTACGCAAGCAGATGATGGATACGCCGATCAACGATATGTTTGCCAAGAACGGCTTCATTCGTGAGGACGGCCGCATGGTTCACGACATGTACCTGGCGCAAGTGAAAACGCCCGAAGAGTCCAAGAGCGAGTGGGACCTGTATGACATCGTACGCACCATCCCAGGGGACGAGGCGTATCGCCCGCTGTCTGAGAGCAAGTGCAAGCTCGTAACCCAAAACTGATGTTCTGACCGACTGGGCCGTCCCGCGCTATCCGGCAGTACCGGCGGGGCGGCCACTGACCTGCAGACACGCAACTTGCGAATACGATCCGTTGCGCTGCTTTTGGAGTTTGTAACATGACCGAGATTTTGGGAGTCCCCGTGGCCGTGCTGTCTGGCCAGTTGATGCTCGGGGTGATCAATGGCGCCTTTTATGCTCTGCTGAGCCTCGGCCTGGCAGTTATATTTGGCCTGCTAAAAATTATTAATTTCGCCCATGGCGCCATGTACATGCTCGGTGCCATGTGTACCGTACTGATTTTTGATGCCTTCGGCGTCAACTACTGGGTAGCGCTCTTCGTCGCGCCCGTGATCGTGGGCTGTTTCGGCATTCTGCTGGAATACTTCCTGTTGCGCCGCATCGCGGGCCAGGATCACATCTACAGCCTGTTGTTGACCTTCGGGATTGCGCTGATCCTTCAAGGTGTTCTGACCAATATTTATGGCGTTTCCGGCCTGCGCTATTCCATGCCGGAGATGTTCAGAGGTGGTATGAACCTCGGGTTCATGTTCCTTCCCTACTATCGTGCCTGGGTCATCGTGGCAGCCTTGCTGGTGTGCTTCGCAACCTGGTTCATGATTGAGAAAACCCGGCTTGGCTCCTACCTGCGGGCAGGCACGGAAGATTCCCAACTGATGCAGGGGTTTGGCATCAATGTGCCACTGCTGATCAGCCTCACCTACGGTTTTGGTGTCATGCTCGCCGCGTTCGCCGGTGCGCTTGCCGCACCCATTTACTCGGTGTCGCCGGTGATGGGTTCCAACATACTCATTGTGGTGTTTGCCGTGGTCGTCATCGGCGGCATGGGCTCCATCGCCGGCGCGGTAATTACCGGCCTGATGATGGGTGTCGTGGAAGGGTTCACTAAGGTGTTCTACCCGGAAGGGTCGGCAGCCGTGATCTTCCTGGTGATGGTGGTTGTCCTGTTGATTCGCCCGTCGGGCCTGTTTGGTAAGGAGGCATAGTCATGGCGAACGCAACCACGCAGACAGATATCCAGCAAAGTATCGTTCAGCAACAGAAGTCCGAGCAACGCAAGAAACAGATACTGAATCTTGTGCTGCTGGTGCTGCTCCTGCTGGCACCGGCGGTGATGTACCCCGTGTTCCTGATGAAAATCCTGTGCTTCGCCCTGTTCGCAGTGGCGTTCAACCTTCTGTTGGGCTACACCGGCCTGCTGTCATTCGGGCACGCAGCGTTCCTGGCTGCGGGTTCATACACCACCGGTTACCTGCTCTCGAATTTCTCCGGTCTGACAACCGAAATGGGGATTATCGCGGGCACAGTCGCGGCGACGGTGTTGGGGCTGGGCTTCGGAGTTGTAGCCATACGCCGTCAGGGTATCTATTTCGCGATGATCACCCTGGCGCTGGCGCAACTGGTCTACTTCTTCTTCGTGCAGGCGCCCTTTACCGGTGGCGAGGACGGCATGCATGGCGTACCCCGCGGTCATCTTTTCGGCCTCGTTGACCTGAGTAACAATTACGCCATGTACTACTTCGTGCTGGCTGTCTTCCTGGGAGGCTATCTGGTGGTGCAACGCATCGTCGGTTCCCCCTTCGGGCAGGTGCTCAAGGCGATCAAGCAGAACGAGCCACGGGCGGTGTCCCTTGGCTACAACGTGGATCGCTACAAGCTGCTCGCCTTCGTGATTTCGGCAAGCCTGGCCGGCCTGGCCGGATCGGTGAAAACCGTGGTGTTCCAGCTCGCGTCCCTCAACGACGCCCACTGGCACATGTCCGGCGAAGTCATCCTGATGACGCTTCTGGGTGGCACTGGCACGTTGCTGGGCCCGGTGGTCGGTGCCACCTTCGTGGTGAACCTGGAATATCAGCTGGCCCAGGGGCCGTTGGGTGACTGGGTAGACCCCATCCTTGGCGGTATCTTCGTGCTGACGGTGATGGCCTTCCGCTCGGGCATTGTGGGGGAAATCCAGAACTTCATGCGCAAGAACATGAGTTAGTCGTCACTGGCCGCCCAACTGCCATATCCCAGCTCCATGACCCGGGCCACTTCGGTCTCGGGTATGGCCGCCAGGTCGCCAAGTTCGAGGGTGTCGTAGTGAAAGGCGTAAAGGCGGGACGTGAATTCTGCCACGGGCAGGGATGCCTCACCCCGGATTTCTCCGTGTCCTCGCGTTGAGCAGGTGATGCCCTGGCCCCAGTCCTGCCCGCTATCGTTGTTGGGATTGAAGAAGTACACCCGCATCTCGTTGCTGGGGCTGAGCGCAACCCGCAGGATGGTGATGGCATGTCGCCCCACAAATCGGGCGGCGCTGTCTGTAACGGCAATTCCGGCAGGCTGGTGATGAATAACGGGTATGTTGCCATTGTAATAAGGATGGTAGCTCGCGTAGAAATGGCGAACAAAGCCCTCGTAGTCCTGCACCTCCCCGGTATGGATGTCCGCTACCACCTTGAAACCATGGCTTACCCACCAGCCATAGAATTCCGGGTTGATCCAGCGATGGGCGTCATCGTCCCGGTCTTCACAGCGCCGCCACATCTCACCATAGATCCGGTCCAGGTGGGGAATCAGGATCAGTGATACCGGGTCTACGTCGACGGGGGTGTCCTTGATCAACCCCGGTTCCAGATTCTTGGACGACACTTCCCACCCTTCAAATCGGCTCAGCACCTCGTTGTCGCGGGCGGCCCAGGTCAGTACCTGGAGCAGGTAGTCAGCCTCGTTGGCGGCCCACATGGATAGCCCGATGGCGGACTGGCAACTGGGGTTGTTGCCCTGCCCAACGCCCAGTGGCTGGCCCAACAGGTTGAGCACGCCGGCCAACAGGAAAACTCTTGGTGGAATCTCATCACCGAACGTTTCTGACAGCGCCTGCTCGGTTTCCGCCGATAATTTGAGCTTGATCTGCCGCCACAGGGCCTGAGCGACGGGTGGGGTGAACAACGAACCCCGCTCCAACATCATGGTCAGCCCGTAGACCGCCTGACAGGTTTCCGGATGGATGGCTTCATCAATCAGCGCATCCACGAGTTGGTTGTAACAATAGAAATCATCCAGCCCGGTCATCGTCAGCCCCAGGGCGGTGGGGATGAGCTCTTCCTCGTCGCTGGTGCGCAGAAACCGCAAAAATACCGCGTGATAGGGCGACGCCAGCCCGGTATCGTGCATGTTGCGAGCAAACTCGCTGGCTTCCGCGGACAGCTCAACGTCGTCCATTTTGGCCAGGCGTAGCTGGTACAGGTCCAATCCGGGATCTTCACGGCTACCGGGCGTGGGTGCAAACAGCGCCCTCACCAGGCGGGTGGCGTCGGCGGTGCCTGTGGTTTTCAGTTCCGGGTCATACAGGCATTTGGCGATCTGGCCAATCATGTCGCAGATGCTGTCCACCTGCACAGGTCCTTGTTCCAGCAGCCGCCACACCTCAGCCACCAGGCTGTCCAGCAGGTTTTCGTAGCCAAGGTGGGATATCAGGTACTGGTATAGCCCCAGAACGAGGGGGCCGAGTTGTTTGGGCCGTTCGCGGTCCGCTTCATTGAGGTTGCCAGACAGCAGATCCAGGTTCAGGGCCATCACCTGGGTGAGGAAATGCCGAGCCTGCTCTGAGGAAATACCCGGGTGAAAATAGTCGCCGCGCACCACCGCCAGCAGGCGAATTTCACTGATGGCCTCGACAACCGTAGTGACGGCGCCGGCTTCACGCAGTGAGTGCTTGGCCAGGGCGGGTTGTAGAATGGCGGGTTTTGACCAGTCACTGGCGCCGAAGATGCCAGCTGATTCCAGAGCGCGAACCCGGCGGTACAGGACATCGAAGCCCCCCGGCAGGGTCATCAAAAGACGCGCACGTTCCAACAACCCCAGGCTGGAGGCTTGTGGCGACGCACTACGGGCGCGGGCAAAGTCTGCCAGGGCGGCATCAAGTTGCAATGAAGCCTGGGCGAGATCCAATGGTCAGCTCCTTTTCCGTTTTCCCTGATTCCGTCGTATACGCTGCCTGGTAATGGATTTAACAACAGGCGCGTCGAGGGCAGTTATAGAGGCCAGTGTAGTCCCCCTCGATCGAGAAACGAAGCTTCCGAAAATTGATACGGTATTTGCCTGTCTCGTCAAATGGCCAGGAAAGCTCGACAAAGGAACGTTGAATCTTTGCCTCGAACATTCAGGGCACTACAGTGGAAGAGGCTGGATTGGGCCTGGTATTACGCATTGCCGGATCGGTAGGGGGTATAAGCAAACAGCAACTTATGGGTTGCTGTAAATCGACAGCTCCCGGGCGTGTCGTTCGGGCTTCGGATCATCTATGGACTCCACGGCTTCAATCTGCGCAATGTAGTCTGCCGGAAGGCCGTTTTCCCGACGGGCCGGTTTCCTACGCGTTGCATTTGGCAGAACCGTCCCCGGCGGATTTGTGGAAGCGGAGCCGGTGAGCGGGGAGTTCTGCCACAGCTATGAACCGGGCCGATGGAACCCTGGCCTTGAGTCGTCGTTGCGACATGTTGGAGCCATAGCTGAAGCAGAGCATGGAATGTCCTTGTTGGCGATTACACAGAGCCTACCAGTGATGATGATGTCATTGCAGGTGCGGCCTTTGTGAGTGACCCCTGCAACTGCATCACCAATTCATCCACCCGCCGTTCTGCCTCAGCAACGGATTGCGCCAACACATCACCGCCTTCCTCCTGATTTTCAACAGCAATGCTGTGCAGGTTGGTAATACCGATAAACTCAAGCACGGTGGTCAGGCTTGGCTCCAGGTGATTCATATGTGCCAGCTCGCCCCCAGGTTCAAATCCAACCCCGCCGCGGGAAGACAGGATAACCGCATGGCGGGGGCGGTCTGCCAGCAGTGCTGTGAAAGGGGCTTCGGGGGTGGATGGGTCGTACTCCACGGTCCGGCCCATGCGAACGATCTGGTCCACCCAGGCCTTCAGAGCCGCGGGCATACCAAAATTATAGAGCGGCGCACCAATGACCAGGATGTCCGCGGCGACCAGTTCATCAATCAGTTGGTCGCTTTCCGCCAGTGTGTCGTTCATCCAGGGCTCGTGCTTTTCGGGTGGAGCAAAGGCCGCCTGTATCCATCGCTGATCAATGAAGGAAGGCGGTGTGTCACCGATATCTCGGTGGGTCACGGTATCGCCGGGGCGTCGGGCCTGCCACCGGGAAACGAACCGGTGGGTCAGGCTGCGGCTGTGGGAGCCGTGTTCGTGGGTGCCGGCGCGGCCAGGGCGGGCAGAGGCGTCGAGTTGCAGGATGTGAGTCATATCGGGCTCCAGTCTGTTGTGAGATAAATTCATCTGTGGTTGACAGATAATTAAGCCTAAATCCATACTTTCAGGCTCACAAACGATGATTTTTTGTGCCTATAGATGAGGTGTATTCATCCATGAATCCCCGGCGCCTGCCTTCGCTGTCCGCCTTGCGAGCCTTCGAGGCGGCTGCCCGCCATGAGAGTGCCAAGCAGGCTGCTCAAGAATTGTCGGTGACCGCCACGGCGATTAGTCATCAGATTCGTGGGCTTGAGGAAGCGCTTGGGGTGGAACTGTTCGTTCGCAAACCCCGGCAACTGTTGCTGACGCCTAAAGGGCGAGAATTGCAGGAGGTTCTGGGAGCTGCCTTCGACAACATCGGCAACGCCATCGAGCGATTGAAGGCAGTGCCGTCGCGCCAGGCAGTTACTCTGTCGACCACGCCGGCTGTAGCGGTGCGTTGGCTACTGTCCTGGGTGTGCATGTTGCGGGACAGCCATCCGGACATTGACCTGCGCATCCACGCTTCCCACGAACCGGTGGCTCTGGACGGGGTGACGGCGGATCTTGCCATTCGCTATGGGGATGGCCATTGGCCGGGTTTAGTCGCGGAGAAACTGTTCGATAACACGTTTATACCAGCTTGCAGCCCCCACCTTGGGCTGAAACGGCCTGAAGACCTGCGAAACCACCCATTGATTCATTTCCGTCCCCAACATGCGTCGATAACGCCATTGGATTGGGCCGGCTGGCAGAAGCTGGCGGAGCTATCCGGCCTGGATGTCAGCGCTGGATTGGTGTTTTCAGACGAAACCCATGCGATCTCCGCTGCCGTGGGTGGCCAGGGCGTGGCACTGATGAGCCGGCCGTTGATCGAGGATGAGTTAGCCGAAGGGCGGCTGGTGCAGCCCTTCGGCCCGGAGCTTGAAGGTAAGCCTTTCTATCTGGTGTACCCGGAAAGCCGCCGGCAGGACCCGACGATACTGGCCATCCGCGATTGGGTACTGAACGTACCCGGTGGATTGTGCTCAGTATCGCCGACTGCTACCGCCTGAGGGTCAGGCTATGGCGGATTTCATTGACTCCAACAGTGCGTCATCCAACTCATTGGCACGCTTGGCCGCTGGCCGGCTTTCCGTGCGCTGGATGTACTCCTGGAACACCCTGTTTGGCGGAATGTTCTTCTGCATGGTTTCCCACCACAGGTAACTGCTGACCAGCACATCCGCCGCACTGAACGTATCGCCACAGATGTACGGAGTCCTGCCCAGCACTTTCTCCAAAGTATTGATGCTGTTTTCCACGTGGCCGCAACCGACGGACTGGGCGTTGCTACTGTCGATCTTCCAGCCGTGGGCCAGGGCACTGGTGGCCATCTCGAAGGGGCCCGCCATGAAAAACAGCCAGCGATAGTAGGCGCCGCGTTCCGCAGAGCCTGACGGTGGGGCGAGCTTCCTGTCCGGGAACTGGTCCGCGAGGTAAGCGCAGATGGCCGCCACTTCAGTCACGATGGTACCGTCGTGTTTGATGGCGGGCACCTTGCCCATCGGGTTGATGGCCAGGTATTCCGGGGTTTTCATGTCCGGGCCGAAGTCCATCGTCTCGACGGTGTAGGGAATACCAACTTCTTCCAGCATCCAGCGCACAACACGGCCGCGTGACATGGGGTGGGTGTAAAAGGTGAGTTCCGACATGCTGATCTCCTTTTCAAGCTTGTGTTTTCAAGGGGATGGGTTACTGCGAGATCAGATTAATGTGGAAATAGGTGAATATCTGTCCTATATAAATGGGAAGATGCATTTTTAATGTAAAAAATCGGAAAAACTGCCAGGAGGATGGTCACGATGTCTGGTCCCACGACCCGCGTGTTAACCGTGCTGGAGTTGTTGCAAACCCACGGACAGATCGGCGGAGCCGAGCTGGCGGAGCGGCTGGGTGTGGATCGGCGCACTATCCGGCGCTACATCACGGTGCTCGAAGAACTGGGCATTCCGGTGATGACCGAGCAGGGGCGTTATGGTGGATACCGGCTGGTGGCCGGCTTCAAATTGCCGCCGATGATGTTCACCGATGAGGAAACCCTGGCGATCTCCCTCGGGCTGCTGGCGGCCCGACAGCTTGGGCTGGCGGATGCCGCGCCGGCCATTGCCAGCGTACAGGCGAAGCTGGAACGGGTGATGCCTGCCAACCTGAAAAAACGGGTACGCGGCGTCAGCGACACCACCCGGGTGATCCTGCCGCGGGGCGAGCCCAACCTGGACGACCGTGCCCTGCAAACCCTGACCGTTGCCACGGAAGCGATGCGCTCGGTGGGGTTTACCTACCACTCTCCGGATCATGGCGGGATCGACCGCAGCGTTGATCCCTACGGTCTGGTGTTCCGTCAGGGGCGCTGGTACCTCACTGGCTTTTGCCATCTCCGCCAGGCCATGCGCTCGTTCCGGCTGGACCGCATCAGCCATGTCCACCTGTTAACGGCCACTTTTCAGCGGCCACCGGATTTCGATGCGGCGGATTTCCTGAGTGAGAGCTTCCTGTCCTGGGGGCGCACCCACGAGGTGTCGCTGGTGCTCCATACGGACCGTGAATCGGCCTCAGCCGTGTTTGGTTTTCATTCCTCCTGTGCGGAGGGGTTCGAACAGCGTGATGATGGCCTGCTGCTGACCACTCAGACTGACAGTTTCGAGTGGTTTGCCTGGTGGCTGGCGCAACTTCCGTTTCGATTTACCATCCTCAAGCCGGATGGGCTCAAGGATGCGTTACGGGAGCATGCCACGCGGTTGCTGGAATGTTGTGAGTGAGGACTTACCCCACAAACATCCTCTTCGCCAATGGCAACCCCTTCAGGCCACTGACCGCCACGGTCGCCAGTAACCCACCGATCATTGCCCCGGCCACGCCGCAGGTCATCACGTCCTGGCCGGTCAGGTACAGGCCGGGAATGCGGGTCTTGGGCTTCAGCCAGTCCTGCTCAAAGCGGCTGGGAGTGTGGTTCAGGCCGTAGATCTCGCCCTTGCTGTAGCGGCAGAAGTAATCGGTAGACAGCGGCGTGGACAGCTCGGAGTAATCCACCTTGCCTTCCAGATGAGGGAACTTCTCATACAGCTTGGCCAGTAGCCGCTGGGCATAGGCTTCTTTCTTCGCCTCGTACTCGTCGCCACGCTTGCCCCAGGTCTCGTCGGCCCAATCCTCGTACCAGTCATACGGCCCGGGGGCCACGATCTCGATCGTGGCGCGGCCTGGGTAGCGCTCGGCAAAGCTTGGGTCTTTGGCGGACGGGAACGAGATGTACGTCAGCGGAATGTCGTGTTCATCCGGCGAGGCCACAAAGTCGCTGACCTGTTTCTCATAGTTGGTACCCGGATAGATCCAGTAGTTGGTCTTTGGCAGCTTCAGGTTCTCGGCGGTATCTTCCAGGCCGATGTACAGGCAGTTGCTGGCCATGGAGCGTTCCACGGTTTTCAGCTTTTCCTGGTAATAGTCCCGGTGGGGCGCGGTTTCCGGCAGCAGTTTGTCGAAGGTGTTGAACACGCCGGCATTGCTGATCACCAGCGGGGCACGAACATCCTCGCCGTCTGCCATGCGCACACCCACGGCCTTGCCTTTTTCGATCAGGATTTCTTTCACGTCGGCGTAGGTGAACACTTCTCCGCCGCTCTGCTGGATGACTGGAATAATGGTCTTTGCCATTTCCGAGGCACCGCCGATGGGGTAGTAGCCGCCGTACAGGTAGTGGCGGGCAATCAGGGCGTGGATGATGAAACTGGATTCTTCGGGTGGCAGGCCGTTGTCGCCCCATTGGCCGGTAAGCACCGCGATCAGTTCCTGATTGTTGGTCAGGTCTTCCAGAACTTCTCGTGTGGGCTTGTTGAGGAATGCGGGTGCTGTGCGGTCGACCAGCTTGCGCAGGGGCCCGGCGGCCAGGTCCGGAAGTACTTTGCCGATCACCAGCCCCGGCATGGCTTTGGCCACTTGCCGCAGATAATCCAGGTAGGTGTCTATGGCCTGCTCCTCGCCGGGAAACTCCTTCTTCAACTCCGCTTTGAATGCGTCCGGGCCGGCGACAAGATCCACGTGGCGATTACCAATAAAGATGCGGTCAAAGTGGCTGTCCATGGGCGCCCACTTCAGCTGCCCGTCGGTAATGTGGTCGAACAGGCGTTTGCTCAGGGTGTGGTCCGCACCCACATCCCCAATGTAATGCACACCTACATCCCATTCGTAGCCGTTGCGATCGTAGCTGTGTGTAAAGCCCCCGGCGGTGTAGTGCTGTTCGAACACCACCACTTTCTTGCCCAGTTTGCTCATGCAGGCCGCTGTGGTCAGCCCGCCAATACCGGAGCCGATAACAATGGCGTCGTAGGGGCCGTCAAGACGATTGGCGCGATAGCGGCGCCCGACACGGATAGTACTGGGTTTGGGGCTACTCATGATGTGGTGTCCTTTTTGTGTTGTTTGTTTTCAGCAATAGAGCCATCGAGTAGGAGAGTGACAACACCTTCGGTCAGGTGAGGTTCCGCTTTCGTGCTGGGCAGGTGCCCGTCGATAGACAGCTGGGACAGGCCGTGCACCAGGGACCAGGCGGCGGCGGTCATCAGTGATAACGAAATGGGTTTGACGTAACCGGCCGCTTGCGCTTGTGCAATGGTGTCTTCCAGGACCTGGAAAGCCCCTTTGCCGGCTATGTCCAGGCGCGGATGAATACCTTTGGGCAGCACCCGCCCGCCAAACATCAGCCGGTACAGGTTGGGTTCGTCCCGGGCGAATGATACGTAAACCAGGCCGATATCAATCAGTGCCCGCCTGGGGTTACTTTGATCGACGGCGAGCAGTCGTTCCCGCAGAGCCTCGAATCCGGTCACGGCCAGTTCTGCGAGCAGGCTGTCCCGGTCAATGAAATGTCGGTACAGGGCAGGGGCACTGACCCCGATTTGCTTTGCCAGGGCTCGCAGACTGATGGCCGCATCGCCATGTTCACGCAGGACTTCCAGCGCCAGTTCATGAGCCTGTTGGGGCAGGTCGCCGTGGTGGTAATTGGTTTTGAGCGGGGTTGGGCTGTCAGCCATAAGTTATCACCAGTAACATTGTTACTGGTGATAACATCACAAAGTGAAGGCGATTGTCAACTGATTTGGATGTCGCCAGTTTCTTCTGCTGGTGGCGCCAGACCGGGAGAGTTAGATGTTTATGAGTACGCTGCGGGTTTCAGGCATTCCGAAAGATAAAGGAATCCATCGACAGCACGCCATGCTCAATACCACCCTCAATAACTGAGCCACGGGCCTCGGGGCCGGCGGCACCCAGTGCAACCAGCAACGGTAGAAAATGCTCCGTGGTGGGATGTGCGCGCTGGGCATGGGGCGCGAGAGTCAGAGTGTTTATCAGGCGTGCCTGGTCGTTTTCCAGAACCGCTTCACGAACCCACTGGCTAAAGACCTTTGCGTACTCTGCACTGTTGTTGTCCCTCCAGCGTACCTCGTAGAGGTTGTGGGTCAGACTGCCCGAACCGACGATCAGCACGCCTTCCTCTTGCAGCGGTGCCAACACCTGGCCCAGTTGGTAAGCGGACTGGCTATCAAGGTTTGCGGGCAGAGACACCTGGAACACCGGCACCGAGGCGTCCGGGTACAGGTACGTCAGTGGCACCCAGGCACCATGGTCCAGGCCGCGTTGGGCATCTGCGACCGGTTGCCAACCGGCGTTATCCAGTAGAGACAATGCCTTCTTGGCAAGCGACGGATGACCATGCGCCGGGTATTTCAGTTCGTACATGGCGGGTTCAAAGCCTCGAAAGTCATGGACGGTAGCCGGTACTTCTGACAGACCCACCCGTACCTCTTGCGTCATCCAGTGAGGTGACACCACCAACACGGCAGTCGGTCGGGGTAGTTCCGCTCCGAGCTGCGAGAGAGCCGGGCCCGCAAGGCCCGGCTCCAGTGCGAAGGTGGGAGCGCCGTGGGATACGAACAGACTGGTCATGGCGCGATACTCCTGTTTATTTCGTTACCAAACGGTCTACGGAAGCGCGCCCGGCACCGCTAAACAGCAGGGACACCGAAGCCGCCAGTAATGCCAACCCGAATTCATAGCCGTTGTTGCTCATGAACAGGCCATTCTGGATATGCACGCTAAAGATGGCAATCAACATGGCGAAGGCCAGCGCTGCGCTCGCGGGACGAACCAGCAGGCCGATGATCAATGCCAGGCCGCCCAGAAACTCGGTGCCGCCTGCCAGAAGGGCCATGAGGTAACCCGGGCTCAGACCGATGGAGTCCATCCACTGCCCGGTGCCTTCCAGGCCGTAGCCGCCGAACCAGCCGAACAGCTTCTGGGCGCCGTGAGCCACGAAGATGATGCCAACGGGAATACGCAGCGCGAGGGCTCCCCAGCCAGCGTTGGTGTTGAGCAGTTTGTTGACGAATGCGTTGTTCATGATCGGGTTTCCTTGTGTATGAGTCGTGTGTTGAGCATGAAGATACTTTACGAGTATCTTTTTTTGGGATAAACATGCGATTACTGAATTGACTGTCTCGGAAAATGGAATAATTAAATGGATCGATTACTGGAGATGCAGACCTTCTGCACCGTTGTGGATGAGAGCAGCTTTGTGGCCGCCTCGGAGGCAATGGGGGTGTCGAAAGCCGCTGTATCCCGCTATGTTGGTGAACTCGAATCCCGGCTTGGGGTGCGACTTCTTCATCGCACTACCCGGCGACTGTCCCTGACGGCAGAAGGGGAAGTGTTCTACGTACGTTGTCGAGAGTTGCTGGCGGGGGTGGAAGAGGCCGAAGCTGAACTGACCTCACGCAGCGGCGTCGCCAAGGGTGTGTTGCGCATTAATGCCCCGGTGAGTTTTGGCATTCGCCACCTGGCGCCCCTGTGGGGGCAATTTCATGGTGAATATCCGAATGTGGAACTCAACATCGACCTGTCCGACCGCATTGTGGATATTGTTGAGGAAGGCTTTGATCTGGCGATCCGAATTGCCAGCTTGAGAAATTCCACCCTGGTGAGCCGGCGTCTCACCACCACGCGGCTTGTTGTCTGCGCCTCTCCCGAATACCTCAGCGCCCACGGCACGCCAGAACATCCCGGGGACCTGATCCATCACAAGATCGTCGCCTACAGCAACCTGGCCACGGGTAACGACTGGCATTTTGACGGTCCGGATGGACCATTGAGCACGCGAATACGCCCCTGGATGCATGCCAACAACGGTGAAACCTGCTGTGCCGCCGCCCTGGCCGGTCAGGGGGTGATCCACCAGCCCAGTTTCCTGGTGCAGGATGACCTGGACGCAGGCCGGCTGGTGGAACTGATGCCGGATTACCGCTCCGACGAACTGGGCGTATACGCGGTCTATCCCACCCGGAAATTCGTGACGCCGAAGGTGCGGGCATTGGTGGATTATCTGCAATCGACCTTACCGGACGTGGTTTAGGCGCCGGGTCGGTCACTCAAGGTAACCCCCCACCGCCTGTAACACCTGCTGTGAATCGGTAGGGGAGACCCAGATTGCCAATGCCGTGCGCTGCTGGCCTTTGTCCGGTGCTGCCGGCAGTTTTAGTTGCCATTCGCCTTCACCGGGTAGGGTTGTGACATCAAGCACCACAAAATCGTGAGTGAGTGTTTTGCCTCGGTTCTCACCCGCTTTCACTTGAGTCTCGATGCCCATGCCCAGGTAAGCGACGTGAAGGTGATTGCGGGTCTTGTCCGCAAAGTTGACTTTCAGCCGGTTGCCCTGAAGGTCAGCGGTCAGGTTGCCGACCTGTTCGTTTGACGTTTCCCAGTTGCGCTTGCCCCGGAACCATGGCCGCCATTCCTGGCTGTTAATGACAAAACCCGGTGTGTACACTTGGCTGATGTTGCCATCCCTGGCATATCGGCGCTGCCGCTGGCTGTACTCGCTGCTCGCAAAGCGGTCTTTCCAGCCAATATAGTTCCAGTAGTCAACATGAAAGGCCATCGGGATGAACGTTCTGAAAACGCCGTCGCGGTTTTTCAGGGAACTGAGGAAGGCGTCAGCCGGTGGGCAACTACTGCAACCCTCCGACGTAAACAGTTCAATCACATCGGTCTGCGTGTTACTGCTTTGCCACTGTTCGGCGTGGACGAGCAGGGGGAACAGAACTAACGCAGGTATCAGCATGCGCCTCATAACGATCTCCACAGGTGACAGTTCTCAGTTTCCCGACGCTCCGCGTCTCCGCAGAGCATCGTTGTCATGAATCACAGTCCCAGCATGTCAGAGGCATGCCAGCGAATGGTTCAATGAAGCTGAAACTTTCGATCACAATTCCGTCACGGAGATCGTCGCTATTATCCCCGACGTGCCGCCTCAATAGCCGCAACATCGATTTTACCCATCGTCATCATCGCCTCGAACACCCGTTTCGCGGTTGCACGGTCCGGATCGGCAATGGCGTCTGACAGAATCTGCGGCGTGATCTGCCAGGAAATGCCCCACTTGTCCCGGCACCAGCCGCAGGCACTTTCTTCGCCGCCGTTGCCCACAATCGCGTTCCAGTAGCGATCAGTTTCCTCCTGATCCATGGTGGCCACCTGGAACGAAAACGCTTCGCTGTGCGTGAAGATGGGGCCGCCATTTAGCCCGAGGCAGGGAACGCCCAGTACGGTGAACTCCACCGTCAGCACATCCCCTTCCGAGCCTGATGGATAGTCTGCCGGTGCATGATTTACGGCATCCACCGATGAATCGGGAAAAGTCCGGGCGTAGAAGTTCGCCGCCTCTTCGGCGTCGCCGTTGTACCAGAGGCAAATGGTGTTTTTTGCGCGTTTCGTCATACCGTTTCTCCATTTGTTGGTTTACAGGATAGTAGTTAGTCGTTCAGCGTTTCCGGAAATCGACATGGCCTGCGAACGAGCCCGACATCAGCTACTCTTTTTATAGACGTAGTTTGCCATCGTTCCGTAGCCAGGATCCTGCTTGGTTCGTAGCCCGCCCGATTTACGAGGTGATTATGAGCAACGCGAAAAAGCGCCCTCTGTATATACCCTACGCCGGCCCCACCTTGCTGGAGATGCCGTTGTTGAATAAGGGCAGTGCCTTCACGCAGAGGGAGCGCCTGGACTTCAACCTGATTGGCCTTCTGCCGCAGAACGTGGAAACCATCGAGGAGCAGGCAGAACGCGCTTACAAGCAATACCAGCTATGCCAGACCGACCTGGACCGACATATCACCTTGCGCGCCATCCAGGACGACAACGAAACCCTTTTTTACCACCTGCTGGAAGACCACCTGGAAGAAATGCTTCCGATTATCTACACCCCCACCGTGGGCGAGGCGTGCGAGGAGTTTTCCAACATCTACCGCAACCATCGCGGGCTGTTCGTGTCCTGGCCCGACCGGGAACACATGGACTACCTCCTGCGCAGCGCCACCAAGGAAAACGTCAAGGTCATTGTAGTTACCGACGGCGAGCGCATATTGGGATTGGGTGATCAAGGTATCGGCGGCATGGGCATTCCTATCGGAAAGCTGTCGCTTTACACCGCATGCGGCGGTATCAGCCCGGCCAATACGCTGCCTATCACGCTTGATGTTGGCACCAACAACCAGACCCTGCTTGATGACCCCATGTACATCGGGTGGCGCCACAAGCGCATAGGCCAGAAGGAGTACGACGCCTTCGTGGCTGAATTCCTGGCGGCGGTGAAGCGCCGCTGGCCCAAGGTGCTGGTGCAGTTCGAGGATTTCGCGCAGAACAACGCCATGCGCCTGCTGAAGAAATACCGCGACGACGCCTGCTGCTTCAACGACGACATCCAGGGCACCGCCTCAGTGTGCCTGGCCACCTTGCTGGCGGCGTGTAAAACCAAGGATGAGAAGATCAGCGACCAGACAGTTGCGTTTGTGGGCGCCGGTTCCGCCGGCTGCGGCATTGCCGAACAGATCATCGTGGCGATGACGAACGAAGGGTTGCCGGAACCCGAGGCGCGCCAACGGGTTTATATGATTGACCGTCCCGGGCTGCTGACCAGCGACATGACCGACCTGCAGGATTTCCAGTTGTCGCTAGCCCAGGACCCGGCCCGGCTCGAAGGCTGGTCAGGCCGGGCATTGATCGATGTGGTGAAGCAGGCGAAGCCGACGGTACTGATCGGCGTCTCCGGCCAGCGCGGCCTGTTCAGCGAAGACGTTATAAAAACCATGCACTCCACCTGTGCCCAGCCACTGGTGATGCCCCTGTCGAACCCCACCTCCAAAGTCGAGGCAACGCCCGAAGAGATCCTGACCTGGACCCACGGCGAAGCCCTGGTGGCGGCCGGTAGCCCCTTCAAACCGGTGGAGCTGAATGGCAAAGCCCACCCCATCGCGCAATGCAACAATGCCTACATCTTCCCGGGCATTGGCCTGGGAGTGATCGCCGCCGGCGCCTCCCGGGTGACCGATACCATGCTGATGGCCGCCGCCAATGGGTTGGCGAAACAGGCGCCCATCGTTCAGCAAACCGGCGAGCGGCTATTGCCGGACCTGGCCCGTATTCAGGAAATCAGTCGCAATATCGCCTTCGATGTCGCCAGGCAAGCGCAGGCGGATGGTGTCGCCTTGCGCTCCGATGACGACACCATTCACCAGACCATCGAACGCCATTTCTGGCGCCCCCGTTACCGGGATTACCTCCGGCGTTCGATTTAAAGACCTACTGGCACTGCTCGAGCCCGCTGCTGATCATCCACTGGACCCCAAAACGGTCCTTGGCCATTCCGAACCGATGCGCCCAGAAGGTCTGTTCGAACGGCATGATCTCTGCGCCCCCTTCGGAAAGCGCCTGGAAAACCCTCTCCGCCTGCTCGGTATCATCATATTCAAGGTGGATCTGCGTACCCTGGGGCGCTTGATAACCGTCTCCCGACATGTCCGCCCCCATCAACCGGCGGCCGCGAATATTAAGGGAGGAATGGATAACTCGATCGTGCATCTCTTTCGGCACATCCTCTGCCGCTGGCGTTTCGCCGTAGGTAATCACGGCTTCCAGAGTGCCGGCGGTCACCTCTGCATAAAATTCCATGGCTTCCCGGCAGTTGCCGCCAAACGCCACGTGCACGTTCATCTCTCGTGGCAGTTTTTCCTGCGAACGATGCTTCTCAAGTGCGGGGCTGGGCGCGAAATCCTCCAGCGTGAAGTAACGGCGTAACTCAAGGGTAACGTTGCCGTCGGCATCTTCTTTTGGCCACTGTTTTGCCCAGGCGATGGCGTCCTCGAAGGAATCCACCTCAAGCACACTGTAGCCGGCCAACAGCTCGCTGGTCTGCTCGAAGGGGCCGTTGATAACGGTGGGCTCACCGTTGCGGAACTGAATGCGGCAACCTTCCCGGGTGGGCCACAGACCGTCGCCACCGGTAAACACGCCGGCCTGCGTCATCCGCTCATTGTAGTCCGCCATTGCCTGTAGGAGGTCATCCGTGGGCATTACGCCATTCTCGGTGTCGGCATCGGCCTTGCGCATCAGCATGTATTTCATGTCGTCGTTCTCCAGTGATTGTTGGTGGTTTCACTGGTTAGTCGCACGGAGCGGGTGGAAATCGACAGGGGAAGGAAAAATTATCAGGAATGTCGTTTATTGTGAGTCTTTTGCCTGTTCCGCCGCTCGTCTGTTGTCCCGTGCGGTAAAGCCCCAGCCAACGGCGGCAAGGAGAATCAACCCGGTGATGATTGGTGACACCTCTCCGAACGAGACTAACGCGCCAATGACAGACGCTACGGCCGCCACGGCAGACAGTTTCCATGAGTAGCCGCTGGTTCCAGACTGCTTTTGGGGTACTTCTTTCATGCATAATCCTCGTGAGCTATCACCAACAGTAGCAGGAATTGATTCACGATGGTGCTATTGAAGCGCGGCTGTCGTCATCCTGATGGAATTCACCCAGTAAAGGGGCTATTGGCAGCTTCGCTCTCCATCGCGGCGAACGCTTCACGGATGGTGATGGGAGCCGTAGGCCGGGCATACATTGCCTTGAGGTAGTCCCGCAACCTGGGCGCGCCCGCCAACATATTCTCTTCGCTCGCCCAGTCGAGGGTGTACGCGGCGTTGAAGTCAGCCACACTGAGAAGATCGCCAACTATGAACTCGCGCTCCGCCATGTGCCTCTCCAGCACGGCGAGCATGTCTATGCATTCCTTCGTCGCCAGTTTCACATCCTGCGGCAGTTGGTTTTCTTCCGGGTAAAGGAACGTATGCCGCGCGATGCGCCAGAGAGGCTGTTCAATCTCAGTTACCAGAAAGAAGATCCAGCGATACATCTGGGCCCTGTTTTCCAAGGATTCCGGGATAAAGCCCGCCTGAGGGTGTTTCTCGGCGAGGTAAATCTGGATCGCGGCCGACTCGGTTAAAACCAGATCGCCGTCGACCAGCACGGGCACCTTGGCGGCGGGGTTGAGGGAGAGAAAGTCTTGATGCAGGTGTTCACCCTGTAAGAGGTCTACCGGGTGTAGTTCGTATTCAAGGCCCAGTTCATTGAGTAACCATATTACGCGCAGGGCTCGGGTTGGGGGTGTTCCGTATAATTTCAGCATTTCCTGCTCCTCCGATGCGTGGGCACCGTTTGTTCGATGGGTTCTTAATTAAGTCGAACCGGAGCATGTGAAATCGACATCACATTGTCATTTTCACTTTGAGCAATGATTGAAGTTAACGAGTCACTTCCGGGCGATCAGGAAAACCGATGCTTTATCCGGTTGCCACTCATAATCGATGCTGAACCCTGCATTGGTCAGCATCGTCACCAGTGATTGCCGACTAAAGCGGTTCACAAACGGCGCCAATCCCACCGCCTGCATGGCTGGAATCAACAGTCGCCAGAGCACCATCAGTTCGCCCACCAGGGCGGTGCTGGAAACAAAAACGCCACCGGGTTTCAGCAGTTCGTGAGCCCGGATAATCGCTGCTTCCGCATCCTCCAGCAGGTGCAGGATATTCAGTCCCAGCACCGCCTCAAAGCTTTCCGCCTCCAAGTCCAGACTATCCAGCGTACCCTGCTGAAAGCGCACGTTCTCAACGCCGGCATCGCGGGCTTTCTGTGCGGCGATCTCCAGCATCTTGCCGGAAATGTCGGTCGCGAGAATCTCTTTTACATGAGGCGCATGTACAAGGGCGGTACTGCCTGTGCCGCAGCCAAATTCCAGTACCGACCAGTTGGGCTGGAAATACCCCTGAGTGATGGCCAGTTTCTTCTGATAGCTTGCCTCATCCCGTACCCGACTTTTGGCGTAGCGCTGTGCGCTCTTGTCCCAGAACTCCTTAGAGCTTTTCATTGGACGCGGTTACCCACCTTCACGAAAACGGCGGATAAACGCTTCGGACTCTTCAATCGACTGCTCCATATTGCGAATCAGTGCGTCTACGTCCTCGCGGATGCCCACCAACTCGTTTTCCAGTGAGCCAATCGCCTGGGCGTTCAGGTTATGCTTGAGATACAGCACCTGGTCCTGAAACGCCTGCAACACAGGGTCCATACGCTCCTCGGCGTCGTGCATACGGCGGATCAACTGGCTGTATTGCGCGCGAGTTTCGTCAAGCTGCTGTTCACTGCTACGGCGCAGAGAGTCGCTCTGGTATTCACCCAGTTCATCCTCCCATTCCTCAAAAAGGGCCTCAGCCACCTCTTCGACTTTATCGATGCGGTCGCGGACGTCTTCCGCGCTCGATTTACTGTCTTCGTAAGCATCGCTGATCTCGGCGTAACGGTCCTTGAGCTCTGTATCCGGCGTATCCACCACGCTCTGGAAGCGCTCCAGGGATGAGCGGAACGTCTCCTGGGCGTCGTTCTGGCTATCCCGCGCGTTTTCCACCCGATCTACCAGGATATCGCGCTTCTCATACCCGAATTTTTCCATGGTGTTGTAGTACAGCGAGGAACATCCACCCAGCAGAGCGACACTGAGCAGCACCAGCCACAGCCGCCGGGCGATGGATGGCATTATTGAACTGGCAGTGACTGAGTGGGGCATAACACATATCTCCGGTTGGGAGGTGGATGGAAGTCAGGAAAGTGAAGCATGGGGGCGGCCTGCTGACAAGCAGCCATGCGAATTATGGCCATGGCATCGGAGAGTCACCCTTGCAGCTTTCAGCGGTTAGATACCATATTCCCGCTCAACCTTCGCAATCCGCACCTGGAAACTGGAATACCATTGCTGATGGCCAAGCCGCTGGGCCTCCTGGTGCTCCGCGTTTTGCTTCCAGTTGCGAATAGCCTCAAGGCTTTCCCAATAGGACACTGTAATGCCCAGACCCTCCCGGGCGGATTCCATACCCAGGTAGCCGGGTTGTTGTGCCGCCAATTCAGCCATTCGCGCAGCCATTTCGCCGTAGCCGTTGTCGCCGTCAGTGCGGTGGCTGGTGAAAATAACAGCGTAGTAGGGGGGCTTGGGGGTGTTGGCGATTTCTGACATGGCGTGCTCCAGGGTAAGTCCAGTACAAACCGGGGCTAATGGTCAGGCTTTTCTACTTCCCACTGCTCTCGTCGCAACCGGTAAAGTACATGTGGCCGCAACAGGCTACCCTCGGGCAAACCGGGATGTTCAAACTTGCCACTGTACGTCATGCCGATGCGCTCCATGACACCGCGTGATCGCTGATTACCAACGGTGGTGAAGGAGACGATTTCAGAAAGCCCCAGCTGTTGAAACCCGACAGCTAAGGCACCGCGAGCAGCTTCTGACGCATAGCCATTTCCCCAGTGGGCGAACGATAGGCGCCAACCAATTTCCACACACGGAGAAAAAGGCAGCGTCACAACTGGGATGTGTAGCCCGCAAAAACCAATAAAGGGCTCGACGCCCTTGACCTCTACCGCCCAGAACCCCCAACCGCGCTGTTTGATGAGCGAACGAATTTTATCTGCCATTTCGTTGCTTGCATGCCCAATCAGCGGCTCAGGGAAGAACTCCATTACCTTTGGGTCTGCGTTCAGAGCGGCGAACGGCTCGAGATCGCTGTCGCGCCATTGGCGCAAGCGTAGTCGTTCGGTCTGAAATTCCACTAATTCTGCCATAGCTGGATCAGCCTTACTTCTGAAGACGAGCGTAAGAAGCTACGAGCGTTGGGACTTGAGCCCAAGTAAGAATGCTGCACCAATCATTCCCGCCCCTGAAGCTTTCTCGACCCATGCCTGTGTTTTGTTGCTCAATTTGGTCGCAAGCCAGCTCCCGCCTTTACCGTAAGCGCTGAGAAATATCCCGTCGATCACGATGTAGGTAAAACCCAACACGAGAATTTGCGGGAACAAGCTATGAGTAGAGCTTAAAAATTGTGGGAACAGGGCGGCAAAGAATACAACCGCTTTGGGATTGGCAGCGGATGTGATGAAACCACGAGCCCATAAAGCTTTCAAAGATGCCCTCTTGGCAGGTGTCGCTGAACCATGAGCTTTGAAAGAGTTAATGATCTGACGAGTGCCTAACCAGACCAAGTAGCTCACGCCGAGCCATTTGATAATGGTGAACCCGTATTTGGAAGCGTTCAAAGCCGCCGCTAAACCAAGCCCCGCCAAGACTATTTGAATAGCATTTGCTGTTAAGTCACCTGCGGCCGTGGCAAGCGACCTCTTAAACCCATTCGACGTGCTTACAGAGAGCATGAGCAGATGGCTCGGTCCCGGTGTACACATGAACAGAAGTACGGTGCCAACATACAGAGCCCATGTTTCAATAGTCATTTGAAGTTCCCTCTAGTTCACATATGGCACGAATATCCTCGAGATCCACTGGACGTGATAGCGCAGATTTATACTGGACTAGATCGTCCTTCAGCATAAGGGGAAGCGCAAGACCCATCAAAGGTAAGGTCGCGTAGCGAGAAAAATCTATGTCGAGTGGAACCCGGGTCCCGCTGCTCTCTAAGTAACCCCACAATCCATTGGGTTGCTAACTGATGCACGCAGCCTCCGCTTCGTGGATCGCGGGGCAGTGGTCCATCGGGCGGAGCTCGATGCCCCAGCCCAGTTCCTCGCCCATACGCGCTGCCGGGTGCAGTGAGGCGAGCTTCACCGCTGCGTCGAAGTCCGGCGCTTCGATGATCACCACTCCGCCCACAACCTCCTTGGTTTCCGCGAACGGCCCGTCGGTGACTATCAGTTTGCCATCCTTGAGGCGCATCGACTTTGAGTCCCAGCTCAGGCTCCCGCCCCACGTGACCTCGCCCGCCGCCTGCATTTCGGCGTCAAAGCGCTCGCATTTCTCTCCAACCTCGGCCAGTTCGTCTTTGCTCATCTGGTTGAATTTTTCTTCGTTTCCGTAGGCCAATAGCATGTATTTCATGACGTTTCTCCCGATCGTTGTTTTATCAAAAACCTTTGATAGGCTCATCGGGTAGTCGATTGGGTATCGCGGTTTTCGACAATCGAGCTATTTTTTTCGATACGGTCAGGAAATAAAGCTGTCCCGGTTTTCTCAGGCGCATCATGGTTATGTGGTAGACGTGAGCTCATTAAACAGAATTCTGTTAGAAAACGGGTCTACCACCTCGAATATCCTGTCGCCCCATGGAGCTGTGGTTATTTCCGGGCGACTGTAGCGGTAGCCACGCGAGGTTATTTCACCGTACAGGCCCTCGATATCATCCATATTTACGAACGTTTTGGAGCCGGGCGTGCAGTCCCCTGAGTGCTCGCTGAGGTGAAAGACAAGGTCACCTCTGGAAACCTGCATATAGAGGGGGAAGCCTTCCTCGAAGCGGTGCTCCCAGTCGACCGACATGCCGAGGAACTCGAGATAGAACGCCTTGGCCTTTGCCTCATCAAAAATTCGGATTATCGGGATGGTTTGAAATTGCATCCATGCTCTCCATTAGCGATTTAGTGGCCAGTGAGTTTGCCAAGGCTATGTGGCTTAGGCACTCGCCGTACGGCGTTTGCCTAAGCCACATAGCCTGGCCCCGCACTCCGTTGAGGATCGATGGAGCTCAGCGTTGTCTGCTACCTGATAGCTTGTTCCAGGGGTGAGCGTAAAGGAACGCCCGTCCTTGAGTTCGGTATCGAGTTCTCCGTCCAGGCAAAGAAGAATGTGCCCTTTAGCACACCAATGGTCGGCGATGTAGCCAGGGCTGTACTCAACCATACGAACGCGAATGTCTCCGAAAGTACGGGTCTGCCAGTAAGCCATACCCCTCTCCCCTGAGTGTTCCGTTCTCTCAATGTCAGACCAGTCAGTCACCCCAAAGGGTAAATCCGTAATGTTCAAACTGCTTCTCCTTAAGCAAATAGCGTTGGCAGCATGTGCAGCCGATTGTTAAATATCTATCTGTACTGGCAGAAAACGGACAAAAAGATCCTGAATCGAATCAACAAGCTTATCAAGGAAACCAAACGAGAACCGTTCGAGGGTGTCGGCAAACCGGAACCCCTCAAGCACAGCCTCGCTGGTTACTGGTCCCGCCGAATTAACGAAGAACACCGCATCGTTTACAAGGTCACGGATGACGCTTTGCTCGTTGCCCAGCTTCGGTACCACTACTGAAATAGGTGCCGCGGTTTTCGACAATCGTGCGATTTTCATCGATGCGGTAAGAAAATAAACCTGTTCCAATATCTTCAGGCGCGTCCGACAACAGCCGCTGGTTAAGCTGCTTCGAAGTCTAGGGGCTGAATGCCATCCAGATTCACCGTGTTGCGGGCCACCCAAAGATCGTACATATCCTGCATCGCCAGCCAGCTTTCAGGGCTACGCCCAAGGACCTTGGATAGCCGAAGAGACATTTCCGGACTGATACCGCTATCGCCTTTGAGTAGCCGAGATAAGGTAGAGGGAGAAACCCCCAGACTCGAAGCAAGCTGACGAGAACTAATACCGAAAGGTGCCATGTACACCTCCCGAATAAACTCACCAGGGTGCGGTGGATTATGCATCGTCATTAGTGATAATCCTCATAATCAAGAATGTAGGCGTTGCCGTCCTGAAATTCGAACGTCATGCGCCAATTTCCGTTAACCCGAATTGACCACCGCCCTTTGTCTTTGCCCTTCAATGGATGAAGCCGAAAACCAGGGATGTCCATGTCTTCCACCGAAGTGGCAGTATCCAGAGCAGCCAACTGCATACGCAGTTTCTTGGCGTGGTCGGGCTGTATGCCGGACGTGCTACCGGTCGAATAGAACCGCTTCAGTCCTTTGTGACGGAACGATTTAATCATGAGGGGATGGTAGCATGATGCGCATCACGCAACAATGGAGCTTAACGCCCGGTTATGCCCTGTGCCCGATTTCGGATACAGCAGTCCACGGACGAATATTCTTCAACTGATCCTCTAGGGCATCTTCGGCAAGCTCAGTGTCGTAGGCTGCCTGAGCTCGCAACCAGTAGCCGTTAGACAAACCAAAGAAGCGACAGAGTCGCAGGTCCGTGTCTGCGGTAATCGAACGCTTTCCCGCGATGATCTGGCCTATTCTCTGAGCAGGCACCCCAATCTCTTTAGCCAAGCGGTATTGAGAAATACCCATAGGCCCAAGGAACTCTTCTTTCAGTAACTCGCCTGGCGTTACAGCATCAATGTTGCACATGAGTTACCTCCTAATGGTAATCAACAATTTCGACATCTGACATGTATTAACTGCAATGTTATGAAGTATCCAGCATGCTATATTCATGGGCTGCTAGATATAGTTAAACACCGGGTAGCCAGGAGGCAACCTGTAAGAGAAAGGAATTCTCACCATGAGCCAACTCATCACCGCCTGCGTAGGCGATACGCACGTTTGCCCGATCCCAGGGCACGGTTCTTCCCCCATCCTGCCAAACGGCTGCAGTATTCTCGCTGACGGCAAGCCCGTAGCCCGAGTGGGCGATGCCACGGGCTGTGGCGCCATGATCACCCAGGGATACCCAATGGCATTTGCCGATGGCATGCCCGTGGCGTATCTCGGAAGCCCCACCAACCATGGTGGTTCAATTGTAAGTGGCAATCCCCGAGTGATTCTTGGCATCGCCACCACCGCCGCGCCAGTCGTGGATTTTGCAGTAGCCGGTGCCCTGGATGACAAAGGCCAACTTACGCCAACGGCAAAAGAACTGCTGGACACAGACCCACAGGAATTCGTACGCCGGGCAGCGCAGAAAGGCGCGTTGATTGACGAAGGGTTGCCTGACAAATCACCGGATGATTCGCCCGAAGAAGAGAACCGCCCCAAAGTCCGGGTGGAAGCCGGCATCTTTTTTGATGGCACCGGCAACAATCGCAACAATACCCAAACCTACCAACGACAAATGGATGAATGCCTGACGGCCAATGCCGCTGGTGCCATGTCGGAAGATCAGTGCAGTAGTGAGCTGTCGCAGATCATGGAGGGCAGTTATCTCAATGCTGAAACTAATGTCTCCAAACTTGAAAGCCTATACCAACGCGGCAGAGTCAAAGCTGAAAGTGGTGAACCGGTGTACCTGCTGTCCACTTATGTTCCAGGAGTGGGCACAAAGTCCGGCGAGCCCGACGATGCCATGAGTATGGGAATCGGGCTTGGTGAACAAGGCATACTCAAAAAAATCGGTCAGGGGAGCGGCGATCTGGCGCAAGAGATTGGTACCCTGGTCCACGAACCGATAGATGAGTTGGTTCTTGATGTGTTTGGCTTCAGTCGGGGCGCGGCAACGGCTCGTCATTTTGTAAGCCGGGAGGTTGATGAAAGCGGAGCACTGGCTAAAGCCTTCAAACGCGAAGGTGTCTCCTGGCCAAAGAAAATCACAGTTCGTTTTCTGGGCCTGTTCGATACCGTCGCGGGGATCGCCGACCTGGGCAACCTAGACTTCTCAGCCCACGACGAAAGGACTGGCCGTATCAACGTCAATCTGAGACCGGGTCAGGTACAGCGTGCGGTTCAGTTCGTGGCCCGTGATGAGCGCCGGCACAATTTCTCGTTGAACAGCCTAAGGGGTGATGATGGAAACTTGCCCGAGCATTTCAGCGAATGGGTATTGCCGGGGGTGCATTCCGATATTGGCGGGGGCTATCCGGATCGGTTTCAGGAACGTATCGAAGTTCGTCCACCTCTGGTAGTCACAGGTAGAGATCGTCGCAACCCCGAGGCGAGCTTCGAATTCTCGCGCATGTTGCAGGAGCGTGCACTGGTAAAGAGCGAGGGATGGATCGGGCCCCTGAACCCACTTGCGACTTTGGAGATTGAACAGGAGAGGCCACCTGGCTTGCCCGGAGGTGACATTACTCTGCGCCTGTGGCTGAATCGTGAGGTCCGGGGAGAATATTCACGTATTCCTTTGTATCTGATGCACAAGTTGGCATTGGATGAGGGAGTACCGTTTGATGTCATTGACCCTAAAGATGCTGCCTATTCTTTGCCTGAGGAACTGATGCCCATTGCCAGAAATCTCGCCGCTCACGTATGGCAGGGCAACAAGTTGTTGCTGTCACCCGAGTCCAGAGCGCTTTTGCGACAACGGTACATTCATCATTCCGATCATTACGTGAAAATGGGGCTGCTTTACCCGTTTCAGCCAGCCAAGAATGGCCTCCGTGCCATCCATCCGAATAAGGGACAGTGGGTAGATGGGCAATATCATGACTACTAAGGGGGCGTTCAGCCTATGTGTGCTTTTGCTCCTGGGGGGCTGTTCTAAACCAACAGAATCGGACGAGTCCTGGAAAGAGGACAGGGGAATTGGGGTTGTAGCTCCTGAGCACTACGATGTATGGGTTGACAAGTTTTTTATTGAGTCCTTTTCTGAAGACATCGGCTGGCGCCGCCCCTTTGGAATCGTTTCCTGCTGCTGGAAACACCCCCCGTTTTCCAGGGCACAATGGCAGGCCACTCCCGAGCTAATTCTGATCCGCTGGTTCTCTTTTGCGGAGCAGCAGTCCTATGAGGCTGTGATCAAACTGGAAAACCCTGATGAGATTTCGGAGAAAATGAAAGAGTCTGCGCCTTTCGAACGCTATGGGGAAATGGTTGATCGCCCCCGATATAACCTGGTGCTCGGGCTGGCACCGGGGGGAACAGTGGTTATGTGGATCATGAATAGTGAAGAAAACGCAATTGAGGTTGGGCGATATCAGGCTAGACCCTATGATCACAAAGAGGAAGGTGAAGACTACACCCGGCGCACCGAAACCTATCTTGAAAGACAAGGTAATTATTTACGACAGCACGGAATTAGAATGGATGGTTGGTAGGAATTTTGGTTGAACAGACCTGGATGCCTGGCCTTCGTTACCAGACGTTATCCACGTGGTCGAAGCCAGTGCCGAATCGGCAGAAATTCATGCGACGGATGCACGGACCGATGCGGGCACTCAGGGTATCCGAGCATCTCGGGCCGATTTTTTCCGATCATGCTTCGCGGCAGTTAAGCAGAACAGTTACGTATGCCCTGGCTTTTACCCTCTATGTGTTCGAATATCGGCGGAAACGTTGGCCACATTGGCGTGGCCCCTCTTGGTCTCGATGCAGATAATCTATTGACTGCAGAATATGTCAAAAGACTTCGCCAGTGAGACTCAACAGAAATGGAGTTAAAGGTGCCTAATTTATGCAAGGATTGGTTTGCATTGGGAGCTCGTGTGTAGAGTTGATAATTATTAGGCAAAGTGGAAATCGTTGTGCCTTTGCATTGTGAGTTAAGGGGGAAGTAGGGTTGCAATGAGTTTCCGAGAGGTGGCGCGGGAATGAAAGCGACCGGCCGGGAGGTTGGTTGAAAAGTCGATGAATAGATTAACCACACTCACCTTCGTCAGTAGAGATATATGAGTAAAGCTGGAATTCAGTCGAATCGAGGTGATGGGTATCAAACACTTGTTGCATTTGATTGGGCGCTGACCGTCTTGTCCGATCCTGATTACCAATGGATTGAAGTCGATTCGGTAAACTGGCCAGTAGATGATGTGGTGATTGGCAGAGCTGATGGAAGCATTATTTGTTGTCAGTGCAAAAAGAACCAAACGCAGCACAAGGCTTGGTCCTTGGGTGATCTTGAAGATGAACTTCGGAAAGCGATTGCTCTATTCGAAAGCAATTCCCAGACAGAGGCTTGGTTTTATTCCCGCACCGCTTTTGGGGAACTTGCTGCATTACGAGAGTTTAGCAAGAATTACTCAAACGAAAGTAGTTTTAAAGCGAATCTGAAGGGGGCTAACAAAAAAACTGATGCCAAAGTGAGCCAGCTTCTTGAGGAGGAGGGCTCGAACTTGTCCTCCTATCACTTCGTGCAGCGGATAATTTTTGAAAACTCTCCAGAACTTGAGCGAATGGCTGAGCAGATAAAGGGACATTTGCGTCAAGTGGCAAGCAACTGCTCTGCAGCATTTGATGCTTTATGGCGCCGAATCGATAACCTTGGTATGCGTGTCAGTGATTCTGGAAGTAGCACAGAGGTTCAGCACCTCCTAACTAAGGAAGAATTGAGGAGTTTGCTTAATCAAGCTGGATCGGTGTTGACGCCACCTATGGCTACAGGAGAGATTCTCAAAGAATTTAAAAGAACGTCCTCGGTAGGTCGCGCCTGGAAAACTGATATAGGGACAGAACACCTTTCGAATTCTGCGGTAGATGAGTTGCTCGACGCAATAAAAGCACAGCATCGCTCAGTATTGTTAACCGGCATGCCGGGCTCTGGAAAAACCTGCGTCATGTTGGAGGTTCAGGAATGCCTCGAAAGAATAGCTAGAGATTCAAATGAGCTTGCCCCGCTTTTTGTCCAATCCCGGGAGTTTGTCGACGTAGTTAGTGAGCGGGATCGAGAGGCTCAAGGGTTGTCCGGGGATCTGGTCAGTAAGGTCGCGCGCTTAGGCGAGACTGCTCATGTAGTCGTGATGATCGATTCTCTTGATGTGCTTTCAATTGCTCGTGAACACACCGTGCTGGCCTATTTTCTGTCGTTGATTGATCGCCTTTTGATCATCCCCCGGGTAACCGTCGTTACAGCTTGCCGTGATTTTGATCGCAAGTACGACCGTCGTATCGCGCAGCGTGACTGGGAAGTAGAAGTAACCTGCCAGCCGTTTGACTGGAAGAGCCAAGTGGCCCCGCTTTTGTCTCGGCTTGGAATAGATGCATCGGTGATAGATGACACGACTCGAGACCTTATTCGTAACCCACGTGAGTTGGCCCTGTTTGTTGATCTAGCTCTGCAAGAGGGGGGCTTCAATGTAGTTACTAGTCAGGCATTGGCAGAGCGATACCTGGCTACTTTTGTAGAGCAAGACAGTTCACTGGGCGATACTGCCCTACATGCGATTGAAGAGATGGCCTCAGAAATGTTGAGGCTTCGTACGCTTACCCTGCCTCAACAACGCTTCAGCGCCTCACAGGAAATAAAGAGGGCTTTGCTTAGCAACAGCGTTCTGCATGAAACCCAGGACGGCCACCTCACTTTTGGTCATCAGACTCTGCTGGATGTTTTAGTGATCAGCAATGCGGTTAGGCAGTGTATGAGCTTAAATGATTTCATCCAGGGTTTACCGCCTGTGCCGTTTGTTCGTCCTAGCATCCGTAGTTTTGTAATCCAATTAGCATCAAAGGATCGGGCTCTCCTTCGAAAACAGCTGCGAGCGGTATTGACTGGAGGTGCTGCTTTTCATATCCGTCGCCTTGTTGCCGAGACCTTTGCGGAATATGCGCCTTATGATGACGATCGGTTGTTGATTCGTGATTTAAGGATGCAAAACAAGGATGTTTTTCAGGTCATCTACAACCACGCAGACAAGGTGGCATGGCACCACTTCTGGATGAAGAAACTAGTGCCTTTACTGAAGAACTTGAATGACATTGAGGGGCTGACCACTCACGCCCATCGCATATCTCAGTGGAAGAATGAAGATGCATTGGGAGTGTTAAGTTTCTGGTCCGAAATGTTGGAAATGGACGGGGTAGACCATGAGCGGTTGGCAGGAAGTATTGCTGTTCAAACCACGCAGTTTGACGTAGAAAATATGGCGTTATGTGGGCCTTTGGTAACTAAGCTTCTTGCTCTACCTAGACAGGATTACAGCTTTCTCGGAAAGGCACTTGCCTATTTAGTCGACTTTGGCAGCTTGGATGACGAAGTCCTTTGGGATTATATCGCAGGCGATATCAGTGAGGAGGATGCGGCTACATTTCACTTTAACCAGAAGCTTCACTGTCAACCTCACGAATTTGGGGACAGAAAGAAGAACTTCCTGGCAAGTCGCATGAGGGCGTCCGCTTCGTTGCTTGACTTAGCCATTGCCTCGATTGAGCAATGGAGTAATGCGAGAAGTCGACGGTATGGTCTTCCTATTGAAGGTTTTTATGTGGGCTTCTTAAGCGGGACGTCTCATGATGATACCCATTCACAATGTGATTTTAGGCACACAGATAATGAGCGCGTTTTATTTGATGCTGTGGAGTCTGCAATTCTGCACCATGCAATAAACCGATCTTGCTGGTGGATAGCCAATAGAGAGCGGTTGGGCTTTAATTCGGAGGGAGCACTTCGCTATTTTGCTCTCCTTGGAAGTACTGAAGCTTCGAGCGATAACCTTGATCTGATAACCCAGATGTTGACAGATGGAGAATGGTTCGAGGTCTCCCTTTCTTATGAAATTGGCTCCCTGATCGAGCGGTCGCTTATTCAATTGGATGGTGTTTCGCAAAATCACATTCAATCGACTTTGCTATCTTTGCACGATGAAAGCTCACCTTCATCTCGGTTGCGGGCGTGGAGACCTATCGAGCTGAGCCAATTAATACTAGGAATACCATGTCACCTCAGATGCCAAGAAGCGCAAAACTTAATAGATGAGTGCGAAACGCTTTGTTGGCCTCTTGAAAGAGTACCGCGCATCGTGTCTCGCGGGGGAGTGGTTCATGCGCCATTCTCATTTAAAGAGTTTCTCAACGTGAGTGATGCGGGAGTGTTGCGTTTGCTTGCTCACTATGACGGCTACGAAAATTCATTTGATGAATTTCTTGTTGGGGGCGAAAGAGAGGTTGCATGGCAATTGCGTGAAGCTGCAACTCGACATCCCTCTCGTTTCTTGAACCTGTTGTCAGAGAACTGGCAGAGTATCCCTCCCAGTTTCCGAGACAATTTGATGGAAGGCCTTGGGGTGTATTTGCTCTACCGGTATGGCGATTTGCAACCGAATGGAGATTGGTCATCTGTAGAAGTTCCTGATCCCATAGTTCTTGCAGGTAAAATCATTGATGAACTAGAAGAGCAGCCTGAATACTGGCATCACAATCGAGCTGCAGCCAAAGTGATTGAAGGCTGCGCATTTGTAGTGGCTGATGGGAATGATTCAGGCCGTTTGGTGTATTTGGCCACAGAGTTTTCTAGTCTCGAAGAGGAGAGTTCCGTATCGGAAGATCAGGCTGATTTAATTACTGCCGGCATCAATATGTCGCGGGGGCATATTGCAAATGCCCTGATGGTTCTAGCCATTCAACACGAAAAGAAGGCTATTGCCTGGCCTGATCCACTGTCTGATTCATTGCGCCGTTTCTCCAATGACCAAAACCCTGCTGTCCGTTCTGTGTTGTTAAGACGGATGCCTTATCTCCAAAGTCTTCGTCCTGTGTTTGGTTGGGAATTGTTTTGGATCGTTATGGAAGAGCCTGCTCCGGGTCTCTGGGGTGTAGCTGAACCTTGTTTGTACCATGCCTACCGTGATGTTTTTAATGATGTGGATCTGTGCTTGGATATTCTGTCGAAAAAGGGCGAAGGTAAAGACTTGGAAACGTGGGGGCGTATATCCGCGCTAGCCGCTTTCTCTGGGAAAGTGAATTTTTCTTCGCTACTGATTAACCTCAATACTTTGAAGTCTGCAGAAGCATGGAGTGGTGCTGCAAGTGTTTGGTCCCATCCGGGCAACTTTCTACGTCACAGGGAACAGTGCCTAACAGGACTGGAAAAGGGTTTGAACCCGGAAAATCAGTTCGCTCCGGTAGTAGCAAGAGAGCTTCGATCTTTCCTTCAAACAGATGACCTACAAGACACTCTACCAGTTCATATCTTTAAGAACCTCTTTCCCCTGCTTGAGTCAGGCAGTGAGTCGGGAAGGAGCGATATTTTTGGAATTGATAAGTGGCTGAATACAGTGTCGTTATTAGACCCATTTTATGCTTTGGAGGTGGCAGAGCTTTACTTTGAGTTTGCTCGCCGCACTAAGGCCTATCTGTTCGATCATGAGGGTTGCCTTACACAGCTATTAACTCGCCTTTTTGCTCACGCCGAAGAGCTTGAGGAAAGCGATGGCGGAAAGATGCTGCATCGAGTAGTCCTGGTTCAAGATTTATTGCTAGTTATCGGGGTCAGTAGCATGGACGATTGGCTTAAGGCGGCAGAGCGATCTTTGTCCCAGTAGTAGCCGGACATGTAATCCTGACTCCATTAGTACCGCCCATTGTAAGAATGATCGGGCTTTTATTGCTGTTCCAAATGGCCTGAAACAGAGTGGTGAATAAGTACACCGAAACGCCGCCATGGAAACGACAAACCCCGACACATGGCCGGGGTCTGCAGGTAGGATCAGAGAAGGGAGGGGCGCTTACTTCTTCAACCCCATCTCCTCAATCGAAATCTCCCGCATCTTGAACTTCTGGATCTTCCCGGTGACGGTCATCGGGAATTCATCCACGAACTTGTAGTTCCTGGGGATCTTGAAGTGGGCAATCTTGCCTTTGCAGAACTCCCGAAGTTCGTCGCCGGTCACCGGGTCTGCATCCGGGTTCAGCTTCACCCAGGCGATCAGCTCTTCGCCGTATTTGTCATCGGGGATGCCGGTCACCTGCACTTCCTCGATAGCGGGGTGGGTGTAGAGGAATTCCTCGATTTCTTTCGGGTAGATGTTCTCGCCGCCGCGGATGACCATGTCCTTGATGCGGCCGACGATCTGGATGTAGCCGTCTTCGTCCATGGTGGCCAGGTCGCCGGTGTGCATCCAGCCGGCGCCGTCGATGGCCTCACTGGTTTTCTCTTCGTTGTTCCAGTACTTCAGCATCACGCTGTAGCCACGGGTGCACAGTTCGCCGATTTCGCCGCGTGGGACGACGTTGCCGTTGCCGGGGTCGACGATTTTGGTTTCCAGGTGGGGCTGGGTGCGGCCCACGGTGGTGACCTGTTTCTCGAACGGGTCGAGTGAGCTGGTCTGGGTGGAAACCGGGCTGGTTTCGGTCATGCCGTAGGCGATCTGAACTTCTTTCATGTTCATCTTGCCGTTGACCTTTTTCATCACCTCCGCCGGGCAGATGGAGCCGGCCATGATGCCGGTGCGCAGGGTGGAGAGGTCGTAGGTTTCGAACTCTGGCTCGGCCAGTTCGGCGATGAACATGGTGGGCACGCCGTACAGGGCGGTGGCTTTTTCCTGGTGCACGGCCTGCAGTACGGATTTGGGCTCGAAGCCTTCACCCGGGTAGATCATGGTGGCGCCGTGGGTGATGCAGCCCAGGTTGCCCATCACCATGCCGAAGCAATGGTACAGGGGCACGGGGATTACCAGGCGGTCTTTCTCGGTGAGCAGTTGGCTCTCCGCCACAAAGTATCCGTTGTTGAGGATGTTGTGGTGGGTAAGGGTGGCGCCCTTGGGGTTGCCGGTGGTGCCGGAGGTGAACTGGATGTTGATGGGGTCATCGAACTGCAGTTGGCCCTGTACCTTGTCCAGTTCTTCCTGGCTGACGTCGCCGGCAAAGCCAACGAACTCGGCCCAGGTCCACATGCCGTCGTGCTTGTCTTTGTCCAGGTTGATCACGGCTCGCAGCTCGGGCACTTTCTGGGCCTTGAGCTTGCCGGGGGCGGCGGCTTTCAGTTCCGGGGCCAGGTCGTAGACCATTTTGCGGTAGTCAGAGGCCTTGAAGCTGTCTGCCGTCACCAGTACGGAGATGCCGGCCAGGTTCATGGCGTAGTCCAGCTCATGCACGCCGTAAGCCGGGTTGATGTTGACCAGGATGGCGCCCACCTTGGCGGTGGCGAACTGGGTGACGGTCCACTCGTAGCGGTTGGGGGACCAGATGCCCACGCGGTCGCCACGTTTGACGCCGATGGCCATGAAGGCGCGGGCGGCTTCGTTGACCTTTTCGACGAATTCCTTGTAGGTCCAGCGGATGTCCTGGTGCAGGGCGACCAGGGCTTCGGTATCCGGGTATTTCTCGGCGGTGCGGTCGAGCATTGCGCCGATGGTCATGCCCAGCAGGGGTACTTCGGAGGTGCCGCTGGTGTAGCTGGGGAGAGTCATGCTCATGGTGTCTGCCTCCATTGTTGTTGTCGTCGAGGGCAAGCTGCAGGTTTGAATCAGCCTGCTAGCGGCTCTGGTTGTGATATTCAGGATTCGGTTGCATATCGCTGGCGATGGCCACCCGGTTGGACATGTTGTAGAAACCAATCAGGTTGCTCAGGTCCCAGATGGCACTGTCGCTGAGGCCGGTGTCCCGCAGGGCCTGGGTGTGTTCTTCAGTAACGGTCGCCGGGGAGCGGGTCAGGTGCGAGGCGAAATCGAGCATGGCGCGCTGGCGCTTGTCGAGTTTGGCGCTGCGGTAGTTCATCACCATGTGCTCGCCCAGTTGGGGATCGCCACTCAGTACCCGTACGGCGGCGCCATGGGCCACCAGGCAATAGAAGCACTTGTTCTCGGAGGACACCACAACAGCAACCATCTCGCGTTCCAGTTTGCTGAGTTCACCCTCGCCGAGCATCAGCTCGTTGTAGAGGCGGGTAAAGCCCTCGAGCTGCTTCAGGTTCTGGCTGTAGGCGGTCAGCACATTGGGGATCATGCCGAGTTTTTCCTGGCAGATCTGGAAGTACTTCTGGGTGTCTTCCGGCATGTCTTTGATCTCCGGGATCGGAAGATCCAGGGCGACGACGTTGTTGTTCTGGTTCATGCGCAATTTCCTCCGAGAGCCTGGCCGACTTTTGAGCCGTTGTGGCGTTTTAACTGTTCGCTGATCCATTCGCCGGTTGCCACTAATTTGTCCAGATCGACGCCGGTCTTGATGCCCAACCCGTTCAGAAGGTATAGCACGTCTTCCGTGGCGACGTTGCCGGAAGCGCCTTTGGCGTAGGGGCAGCCGCCGAGGCCGGCGACGGAAGCATCAATCACCGAGATGCCTTCTTCCAGCACCGCGTACAGATTGGCCAGTGCCTGGCCGTAGGTGTCATGAAAGTGGGCGGCCAGTTTCTCAATCGGCACTTCGGCGGCAACGGCTTCGAGCATGCGTTTGGCTTTCAGCGGGGTGCCCACGCCGATGGTGTCGCCGAGCGAGATTTCGTAGCAGCCGAGTTCGGCCAGGGCCTTGGCAACTTTGGCGACCTGTTCGGGGGCGATGTCGCCCTCGTAGGGGCAGCCGAGCACGGTGGAGACGTAGCCCCTTACCGGGATGTGGTGCTGTTTGGCGGCTTCCATTACCGGCAGGAAGCGTTCGAGGCTTTCGGCGATGGAGCAGTTGATGTTTTTCTGGCTGAAGGATTCCGACGCAGCCCCGAACACGGCGACTTCGTCCACCCCGGCCGCCAGGGCGTTTTCGAAGCCCCTGAGGTTGGGGGTGAGCACGGAATAGCGCACACCGGCTTTACGCTTGATGCCCGCCATCACCTCGGCGGCGTCGCCCATTTGTGGCACCCATTTCGGCGACACGAAGCTGGCGGATTCGATGTGGTTGAGGCCACAGTCGGCCAGCCGGTCGATCAGGCCGGTTTTGATGGCGGTGTCGATCACCGGGCCGGGTTCGTTCTGAAGGCCGTCCCGGGGGCTCATTTCAACCAGTCTTACCTGTTTCGGAAAGGCCATTAGCTTGCCTCCTCCTCGTCGGTGACTTCGATGGCGATCAGTTCAGCGCCTTCGGACACCTGGTCGCCTTCGGCGAAGAAGATGTCGGTCACCACGCCGTCGGCCGGGGCCTTGATGGCGTGTTCCATTTTCATGGCTTCCATGATCACCAGGCTCTGGCCGGCGGTCACGGTGTCGCCCACCTTGGTCTGTACCGCCACGATGGCGCCGTTCATGGGCGCGGCCAGGCTGCCTTCACCGGCCATTTCCTCGAAGCCGTAGGTTTCGCGGTAGAGGATGCACTGGAAGGTGTCGCCTTCGTAGAAGAGCACCAGTTGATCGTTGTGCAGGTTGCCGTGAACGCTGATGCGGTGGCCGTTGATGACCGCCTGCAGGTAGTCGTCGTCCAGCTTCGCCGTCAGGTTGTAGACGCTGTCGCCCACGAATACCTGATAGCGGTCGTCCCGTTCCAGCACTTTGAGTTCGTGGATATCCTCACCCACCTGCAGTTGCAGGGGCTGGGCGTATTCCGAGTTCATGCGCCAGCTGTTCTGGCGGCCGAACGGCGACCAGGGATCGGTGCTGATGACTTCCCGGGACTTGCGCTGCTCCAGCACAAAGCCGGCAGCCAGTACCAGGGCTTTGTGGGTGTCCAGCCGGGATTTCGGGAACAGCAGTTCGCGGTGGTCTTCGATAAAGCCGGTGGTCAGATCCGCTTCCCGGAACGGCTGGGCGTCTGCCAGGGCGTGGAGGAAGCGGATGTTGGTTTTCACGCCGGCGATACGGTAGTGCTCCAGGGCTTGCACCATGCGGTTGATGGCCTGGTCCCGGGTTTCGTCCCACACGATCAGTTTCGCGATCATCGGGTCGTAGTGGATGCTGATGTCGTCGCCTTCGGTGACGCCGGTATCCACCCGCACGTGGGCGCTTTCATCGGGCGTGCTCAGGTAACGCAGGTTGCCAGTGGCGGGCAGGAAGTCCTGGTCCGGGTCTTCGGCGTAGATGCGCGCTTCCAGGGCGTGGCCCCGGGTTTTTACCTGGGCCTGTTCCAGCGGCAGCGGGTCGCCCCAGGCCACTTTCAATTGCCATTCCACCAGATCCTGGCCGGTGACCATTTCGGTGACCGGGTGCTCCACCTGCAGGCGGGTGTTCATTTCCATAAAGAAGAAGGAACCGTCAACGTCGTAGAGGAATTCAACGGTGCCGGCACCGACGTAATCAATGGCCTGGGCAGCTTTGACCGCGGCTTCGCCCATGGCTTTGCGGGTGTCTTCGCTCAGGCCCGGGGCGGGGGCTTCTTCCAGCACTTTCTGGTGGCGACGCTGAACCGAACAGTCGCGCTCGGCCAGGTACACACCCTTGCCGCTCTTGTCACAGAACACCTGGATTTCCACGTGCCGTGGCTGGGTCAGGTAGCGTTCGATGAGCATGTCCGGGTTGCCGAAGGCGTTTTTCGATTCCCGCTTGGCGGCGGCCAGGGCCTCGTCAAAGTCTTCCATGCGCTCGACCACACGCATGCCTTTGCCGCCACCGCCGGCGACGGCTTTCAGCAGCAGCGGGAAGCCGCATTTTTCGGCTTCTTTACGGAGCGTTTCCGGGGACTGGTCGTCGCCGTGGTAACCCGGCACCAGGGGCACGCCGGCTTTTTCCATGATGGCCTTGGCGGCGGACTTGGAGCCCATCGCGGCAATAGCCGAGGAGGGCGGGCCAATGAACACGATGTTGTTGGCTTCGCAGGCCTCGGCGAACTGGGTGTTCTCGGAAAGAAACCCGTAGCCCGGGTGAACCGCCTGGGCGCCGCTTTCTTTCGCCACTTCAATGATCTTGTCGGCTTTCAGGTAGCTCTCGGAACTGGCGGCGGGGCCGATGTTGAAGGCTTCGTCCGCCATGGCGACATGGCGCGCGTCGGCGTCGGCGTCAGAGTAGACGGCGACCACGCGAATGCCCATGCGGTGGGCGGTCTGTATGATCCGGCAGGCGATTTCGCCCCGGTTGGCGATCAGGATTTTGCTGAACATAGTTGTTATTCCTCCGGAACCCAGTTGGCCTTGCGTTTGTTCAGGAAGGCGCTGAGCCCTTCCTGCCCTTCGGCACCCACCCGGATGTCGGCAATGCGTTGTGCGGTATCGTCGATCACATCGGCGCTGATCGGCTTGTGGCTGACGGCGAATATCAGGTCTTTCGCCGCTTTCATGGCCTCTGGGCCGTTGATGGCCAGTTGCTGCAGCATCTCGTTGCAGCGTGCGTCCATGGCCTCAACATCGTCACAGACGATGTGCACCAGGCCGTATTCCTGCGCCTGCGTTGCGGTAAACACTTCGGCGGACAGGAAGTAACGGCGGGCCTGGCGCTCGCCGATGGCGCGTACCACGTAAGGGCTGATCACGGCCGGTATCAGGCCGAGTTTGACTTCGCTCAGGCAGAAACTGGATTTTTCCGTGGCGATGACGATGTCGCAGCAGGCCGCGAGGCCGACGGCGCCGCCGAATGCAGCACCCTGAACCAGGCCGATCACCGGCTTGGAGAGGTGGTTAAGCACGTTCATCAGCCGCGCCAGTTCCCGCGAGTCGTCGAGGTTTTCCTGACGGGTGTTGTCCGCCATGCGGCGCATCCAGCCAAGATCGGCCCCGGCCGAGAAGTGTTTGCCCTCGGAGCGCAGGATGACGATGTTGGTGTTGTCGTCGGCGTCGACGTTCTCCAGTGCGGTGATCAGCTGCTGGATGATTACGTCGTCGAAGGCGTTGCGCTTGTCCGGGCGGTTGAGAACCACCTCGGCAATGCCTTCAGACCGTTGTCTGAGCAGGACTGCGGATTCGTTGTCTGTCATGTCGGTCTCCCCGATTACATCCGGAACACGCCGAAGCGTGTTGGCTTGGCCGGGCGGTTAAGGGTGGCGGACAGGCTGAGGGCAACCACTTCCCGGGTCTGGGCCGGGTCGATTACGCCGTCGTCCCACAGGCGGGCGCTGGCGTAGTAGGGATGGCCCTGGTGTTCGTAGGAGTCGACGATGGGCTTCTTGAACTCGGCCTCTTCCTCGCTGCTCCACTCCTGGCCTTTGCGCTCCATGCCCTCGCGCTTGACGGTGGCGAGTACGCCGGCGGCCTGTTCGCCGCCCATCACGGAGATGCGGGCGTTGGGCCACATCCACAGGAAGTCGGGGCTGTAGGCTCGGCCGCACATGCCGTAGTTACCAGCACCAAAGCTGCCGCCGATCAGTACGGTGATCTTGGGCACTTCGGCACAGGCCACGGCCATGACCATTTTGGCGCCGTGCTTGGCGATGCCTTCGGATTCGTGTTTCTGCCCGACCATGAAGCCGGTGATGTTCTGCAGGAACAGCAGCGGGATGTTGCGCTGGCAGCACAGTTCAATGAAGTGCGCGCCTTTCTGGGCGGATTCACTGAACAGGATGCCGTTGTTGGCGATGATGCCCACCGGGTAGCCGTGGATATGGGCAAAGCCGGTGACGAGGGTCTGGCCGTAGTAGCGTTTGAACTCGTCAAATTCGGAGCCGTCGACGATGCGGGCGATGACGTCGCGCACGTCGAACTGTTTGCGCAGGTCGGTGCCGACGATGCCGTAGATTTCCTCGGCATTGAACAGCGGCGCTTTGGGCTTGCGGATTTCCACGTCCGCCGGTTTGCGGCGGTTAAGGTTGGAGATGCAGCGCCGGGCGATTTCCAGGGCGTGGGCGTCGTTTTCAGCGTAATGGTCTGCCACGCCGGAGACTTTGCAGTGCACGTCGGCGCCACCGAGATCTTCGGCGCTGACGACTTCACCGGTGGCGGCTTTCACCAGCGGTGGGCCGGCCAGGAAGATGGTGCCCTGGTTGCGCACGATGATGGATTCGTCGGCCATGGCGGGTACGTAGGCACCGCCGGCGGTGCACAGGCCCATGACGACGGCGATCTGGGGGATGTCGTCGGCGGACATGCGGGCCTGGTTGTAGAAGATGCGGCCGAAGTGGTCGCGGTCCGGGAAGACGTCGTCCTGCCGGGGCAGGTTGGCACCGCCGGAGTCCACCAGGTAGATGCAGGGCAGGCGGTTCTGCAGGGCGATTTCCTGGGCGCGCAGGTGCTTTTTGACGGTCAGCGGGTAGTAGCTGCCGCCTTTAACGGTGGCGTCGTTGGCGATGATCATGCATTCGGTGCCGGAGACGCGGCCCACGCCGGCGACCACGCCCGCAGCGGGCACTTCTTCATCGTAGACGTTGTAGGCGGCGAACTGGCCCACTTCCAGGAAGGGGCTGCCGTCGTCCAACAGGCGGTTGATGCGCTCTCTCGGGAGCAGTTTGCCGCGGGCGATGTGGCGTTCCTGGTATGAGGGGCCGCCGCCTTGCTGAATAGTCGCTACTTTGTCCCGCAGGTCGGCCACGGCTTTGGCCATGGATTCCTGGTTGGCCTGGAATTCTTCGGACCGTGGGTTAACTTTGCTTTGGAGTACCGTCATAGCATTTTAGTCCGTGTGTCTGAGTCCGTGCGTCGGGTCTGGTGGCATGGCGCTCCGGGACACGCCGTGAATACGTCCCTGTAGGCTCGTAAAAAACATCCCTGTTTTTTACGGTCCCGGATCGCCATGCCACCAGACCCTCGTCTGAATTTGGTTGCTATCCGCTCTTTGTACTTCTGTTTGAGGGCAACTACCCAAGTTCGGGCGGTTGGCCGGGTAGGGCTTTCGGGAATGTCGTAGGCCAAGGATGGCCTACGTCAAGCGCACATGGATGTGCCCGTAGCGGTTCCCGAAAGCCCTGCCCGGCCAACCGCCTCCACCGGAGACAGAAGGCCTAGTTGTTGAGATACAACTCCCGACCAATCAGCATCCGGCGGATTTCAGACGTGCCGGCGCCGATTTCGTAGAGCTTGGCGTCCCGCAGCAAACGGCCTGTCGGATACTCGTTGATGTAGCCGTTACCGCCCAGCAACTGGATGGCGTCCAGCGCCAGCTTGGTGGCCATTTCGGCGGAGTAGAGGATGGCACCGGCGGCGTCTTTTCTTGTGGTGTTGCCGCGGTCCGCGGACATGGCGACCATGTAGACGTAGGATTTGGCGGTGTTCATCCAGGTGTACATATCGGCGACTTTGCCCTGCACCAGTTCGAATTCACCGATGGCCTGGCCGAACTGCTTACGTTCGCGGATATAGGGTACGACCACGTCCATAGCGGCCTGCATAATGCCCAGCGGGCCGCCGGAGAGGACGAGGCGTTCGTAGTCGAGGCCGCTCATCAGCACTTTGGCGCCGTTGCCTTCGCCGCCCATGACGTTTTCCTTGGGCACCTTGGCGTCTTCGAACACCAGCTCACAGGTGTTGGAGCCGCGCATACCGAGTTTGTCGAGCTTCTGGGCCTGGCTGAATCCCGGGGTGTCGCGTTCGACGATGAAGGCGGTGATGCCACGCGGGCCGGCGGACGGGTCGGTTTTGGCGTAGATGACGTAGACGTTGGCGTCGGGGCCGTTGGTGATCCACATTTTGCTGCCGTTGAGCACATAGTGGTCGCCGGCGTCTTTGGCGGACAGTTTCATGGAGACGACGTCGGAACCGGCGTTGGGTTCGGACATGGCCAGGGCGCCGATGTGTTCACCGCTGATGAGCTTGGGCAGGTATTTCTCTTTCTGCTCGTCGGAGCCGTTGCGGTTGATCTGGTTAACGCACAGGTTGGAGTGCGCGCCGTAGGAGAGCCCCACGGAAGCGGAGGCACGACTGATTTCTTCCATGGCGATGACGTGTGCCAGGTAGCCCATGCCGGAGCCGCCGTAGGCTTCGTCAACGGTAATACCCAGCAGGCCCATGTCACCGAACTTTTTCCACAGGTCATTGGGGAACAGGTTGTCATGGTCGATGGCTTCGGCGCGGGGGGCGATTTCACTGGCGGCGAAGCCGTTGATCTGCTCACGCAGCATGTCCAGGGTTTCGCCGAGGCCGAAGTTGAACTCTGAGTATTGTGATTTCATTGTTGGCTACCTTTTGGTCTTCCCGTTATTTCTGATCTATCGATTCAGGCTCTTTGGTGGTGGCCTTCGTCTGTTTACGCTTTCGCGCTTGCAGGTCAGCAAGGGCCTCGCGGCATCGTGCTTCTGCGGTGTCCATTTCCATTTCCGCCTGGGCAATGTCGTTTTTCTGTTGCTCCAGTTGCGCCCTTTTGCGGGCCAGAGTGTCCAGCATCAGAAGAAGCTGTTTCTCGTTGCCACTGAGGGTTTCGTCCCACAGGTCAAAAAGCTCCTTGGTTTCCGACAGGGAAAAGCCCATGCGTTTGCCCCGGAGGATCAGCTTCAGCCGCACCCGGTCCTTCGAGCTGAATATTCGGGTCTGACCGCGCCGGGTGGGGTGCAGTAGACCCTGATCTTCGTAGAAGCGTACGCTTCGTGTAGTCACGTCGAACTCTTTGGCCAGCTCGCTGATGCTGTAAGTTTTCTTGATGTCCATAGAGATTTCCTTTTTAGACTTAGGTTAGATAAAGTTTACGTAAACGTAAAGTATTTTTAGAGTCCAATTTCAACCAACAGATATGTGAAACAGGAGTGAATAATGGAATTCAAAAATGTGGCGGCGATTGTAACAGGCGGTGCATCGGGCTTGGGCGAGGGATCAGCGCGCGCCCTGGCGGCAGCCGGGTGCCGTGTGGCGATTCTGGATGTTCAGGAGGAGCAGGGTAGAAAAGTGGCGGAAGACATCGGCGGCGTCTTTATCTACTGCGATGTTACGTCTTCTGAGAGTGCCGAAGCTGCGTTCAGCGAAGCCCGTAAGGCTCATGGGCCCTGTGGCGTGGCGGTCAGCTGCGCGGGCATTGCCCCGGCCGCAAAGATCCTGGGCCGGGACGGTGTGATGCCGTTGGAGGCGTTCAGCAAGGTGGTTCAGGTCAACCTGATTGGCTCCTTCAACATTCTGCGTCTTGCCGCGGCCGATATGGCGCAGCGGGAACCCAATGCTGACGGTGAGCGGGGTGTGATTATCAACACGGCGTCTGTGGCGGCGTACGAGGGGCAGATTGGCCAGGCAGCCTACAGTGCGTCGAAGGGCGGTGTGGTGTCGCTGACACTTCAGGCCGCCCGCGAGCTTGCGCGGGAGGGGATTCGGGTCAACACCATTGCTCCGGGGATTTTCATGACGCCGATGATGGCGGGCATGCCGCAGGAAGTGCAGGACAGCCTCGCTGCCACGCTGCCTTTCCCCAAGCGATTGGGCAAGGCCGAAGAGTTTGGCATGCTGGTGGATCAGATGGTGCGCAACCCCATCCTCAACGGTGAGGTTATTCGCCTGGACTGTGCGCTGCGCATGGCGCCTAAATAAAGCAGCGGCGCGTTAACACCAATCTCGTCTCTTTGGTAAGGCTAAGTGGTGAGATTCAGTGGTGGAGCTCAGTCGGTGATCGGCTGAGTTTCACTGTTTTTGAGCGGTATTTTTCTCGATACGACCCTGTATAACGACGGGGTGATCAAATGGGTTCCATACGAAAAAATCGCGTTTGATTCGATTTTATAATATCGATTTTTGTTTTTTTGCGATTACGAAATAGAAAAATGCATTCCTTCCTCTAATTTGCGCCTTACAGGTGCATGTCCTGAAGATCTCCTTTCTCATTTTTTCTGCGTTCTCAGTCGACTAGGTTTTGTCTGTATTCGACTAATGCACACCGAAGATAGCGACATGTATCCCCTACCTGTACCCGGAATTATCTTTTCGTAACAGGTATTTAACGTTTCTTTACGATAGCTTTCTGGCTGTTGGAACGCTGTGGACGGCGTGGATCGCTTGCCGGTGATTTGTCCGTCTTCGTGTTCCCCCAACTCAAACTGGATACTCAAAAGGTGTATCAGGCCGACGTTTTCTTTGTTGAGCTTGTCTGTTCGTTAGTGGACATCGGTATCGGGAGAAAGTTCAAAAAAGAATCTCTTTCCCGGTTGCGGGGTTGCCGTTCAGAGCCTTTTGAGTGTCACCAGTCAACCAGTAGTCAGTCGTTGGATTCATGGTGGCTTCCGGGCGGGAGTCGCTGGATGACAGTCAGGGGAGTAAAGGATATGCGAGTCAGTATTTTTGGTTTGGGCTATGTCGGGGCGGTGTGTACCGCCAGTCTGGCCCAGCGGGGGCATCACGTAGTCGGTGTGGATGTGTCGCCCATCAAAATTGATCTGATCAACAGCGGCAGGTCTCCCATTGTGGAGCCGGGGCTGGAGGAGTTGCTCCGAAGCGGGCGCGAGAATGGGTTCATCAACGGTGTGACCGACGGTCACATCGCAGTTCAGGAGAGTGAGCTGTCGATGATCTGTGTGGGCACGCCCAGTAAGCCGAATGGCAATCTTGATCTGCAGTTTGTCGAAAAAGTGTGTAGCGACATCGGCAATGCCTTGAAAGACAAGGGTGACTGGCACCTGGTAGCGGTTCGCAGCACGGTCCTGCCGGGAACGGTTCGTGAAGTGGTCATCCCTGCTCTGGAGAAGGCGTCGGGAAAACGCGCCGGCGTCGATTTCGGTGTGTGTGTGAACCCCGAGTTCCTTCGTGAAAGCACGGCGATCAAGGATTACGATCACCCTCCGATGACGGTCATTGGTGAACTCGACGAGCGCTCCGGCGAGTTCCTGGCGAAGATATACGAAGACCTTGATGCACCCATCATCCGCAAGCCCATCGAGGTGGCGGAGATGATCAAGTACACCTGCAATATCTGGCACGCGACCAAAGTCAGCTTCGCCAACGAGATCGGCAATATTGCCAAGTCGATGGGCGTGGACGGCCGGGATGTCATGGACGTTGTCTGCCAGGACAAGAAGCTGAACATCTCACGCTATTACATGCGCCCGGGCTTCGCCTTCGGCGGTTCCTGCCTGCCCAAAGACGTGCGGGCACTGACTTATCGGGCCAATCAGATGGACGTGAAGCACCCACTGCTGAGCTCCATCATGAGCAGCAACAATGAGCAGGTTGCCCACGCGTTCAAGATCCTGACCGGCTATGGCTGCCGCAAGGTGAGCATGCTCGGCCTGAGTTTCAAGTCCAACACCGACGATCTGCGGGAAAGCCCGCTGGTGGAACTGGCCGAGATGCTGATCGGCAAGGGTTATGACCTGCAGATTTTCGACCGCAATGTGGATTACGCCCGAACGCACGGTGCCAACCGTGAGTACATCAACCAGAAAATCCCGCACCTTTCGAACCTGATGCACAGCGACTTGCGTGGCGTGATTGATCACGCGGACGTGATCGTGGTCGGCAACAATGACGAGCTCTTCGAAACGGTGATTTCTGAAGTTCCTGACGGCAAGCGGGTGATCGATCTTGTGGGGTTCATGAAGACCACAAGTACCGAGGTGCTGGAAGGCATCTGCTGGTAGGCCTTCACCTCCATGCGTGACGCTCTGATGCCCTGTTGGGGTGGGGCGTCACGTTCAGAAAACGCACGGAATGTTATTTCAGGAACGGACGGCATGTCTTATATCTCAGACAACACAGTGTCCAGAACAGGCGGCTGGTTGCTTTTTCTCTCCGTACTCGGAGCGTTGGCGATCTCTCTGCCCACCACCTATACGGTGAGGGGCGGCGCCCACTTCCTTCTGGTCATCGGGGTGATTGGTATCTGGCGGTACTCCGTTGGATTTACCCACTTTCTGCGTGCGATGTATTTCCTTAAATGGGCATTTCCGGGGATTCGGCGCCGGGCACAGGCGTTGGGCGATGATGCCGCTCCCTCCCATGTTTATCTGATGGTGACCAGTTTCCGTATCGATGCCGGCACCACCGCCATGGTGTACGACTCGATTATCCGGGAAGCGGTTGAGTGTGGTTGGCCAACGACGGTGGTGGCCTCGGTGGTCGAGCTTTCCGATGAAATGCTGATGCGGACAATGTGGCGCAAGCTGGACCCGCCCCGCCACATTAAGCTCAAGATTGTGCGCATTCCTGGGACCGGCAAGCGGGATGGGTTGGCTTACGGCTTTCGCGCTATTTCACGGGACCTGCCTGACGAGAATGCCGTGGTGGCGGTAGTGGACGGCGATACCGTGCTGGAACCGGGCGTGGTGCGTAAAACCGCACCCTACTTCCGGTTGATGCCGAACATCGGCGCGCTGACTACCAACGAGTTTTGCGAAGTGCGCGGCAGTTATCTGATGTCGGAGTGGCACAAGCTGAGATTTGCCCAGCGGCACATGAATATGTGTTCGATGGGGCTGTCGTATCGGGTTCTGACCCTCACGGGCCGAATGTCGGTGTTCCGCGCAAGTGTGGTTACGCGCCCGGAGTTCATCAGTGACGTGGAGTACGACTCCCTGAAGCACTGGCGCCTTGGTGAGTTCCGCTTTCTGACCGGCGATGACAAGTCCAGCTGGTTCAGCATGATGCGCCTGGGTTACGACACCTTCTACGTGCCGGACGCGACCATTCGTACGGTCGAACACCCGCCTGACCCCAGTTTCATCCGTTCTGCCCGTCAGCTCATGTTTCGCTGGTATGGCAACTCGCTGCGTCAGAACTCACGTGCGACCAAGCTCGGCCCCCGGCGCCTTGGCTGGTTCACCTGGTACATCCTGTTTGACCAGCGCATTTCGATGTGGACCAGCATCCTGGGGCTGACAGCCGCTATTGTCGCAGCCATCAAGTACTCCGGCATTGTGCTGGTGGCCTACCTGTTGTGGATCGGACTTACCCGCTTGTTGCTGACCCTGCTGCTCATCACCACTGGGCACTCGGTCGGGCCAGCCTATCCGTGCATTTTGTATTTCAACCAGATTTTCGGGTCGCTGGTGAAAATCTATGTCTTTTTCCGGCTCGATCGACAGTCGTGGACACGTCAGAAAACCCGATTCAGCGCCAATAACGCTTCGTTCCAGCAACGCATGAATCGCTGGTCGTCACGGGTAATGACCTTTTCTGCAGCCAGCGTTTTCCTGGCGTTGGTTATGAAGCTGGTATAGCGCAAACGGAGATTTTTCCATGTACACCCATCATCGAATGAAGAAAACACAAGGGCCAGAGCAATGAATACGGCAGCAGTTGCACCGCAATTTGTCCATGAATCCGAAGCACAGCGACAGTATGCCCGGGTACGCATTCCGGCCAAGTTGTTTGTGAATCTGGATGGCACGACTCACAAGTTTCCAGTGGCTGATTTGTCGGCTGGAGGGTTCAGTGTGAACACTGGCGTTGAGTCGTTCCGAAATGGCCGGTTATACAACGGCCGGTTGATATTCAAGGTCGATGGTTTCGATTTTGCCGTCGACGTGAATTTCGTGCCGCGCAGTTTTGATTCCATGAATGATCGCTGTGGGTGTCAGTTCCAGGACCTTGGCGCACGCGAGGTGTCGGTGCTGCGATATCTCATCACCGCCTTCCTGAGTGGGGAGGTTATCTCGGCAGGGGATGTCCTCAATACCTTGTCCCGAGAGAACTTCACCAAAGCCCGCAAAAGCAAGGGCAGCAATGATCTTGGGTTCTTCGGCAAGCTCCGGGCCATGGTTGGAAGCCTGATCGTAATGGCTATCGGTCTTATGGCGATCAGCTTCGTTGTCTCTGAACTCTGGGATATCTACTTCGTGACCAAGGCGGAATCCGCCATGGTGGCATCAGAGCAGATTCCTTTACGCATACCCAAAGACGCCAAGGTTACAACGCTGGTCAAGCCCGGGCAGGAGGTTAAGGCGGGCGAAGCTGTCGCCACCTTTGACGCGCCGATGATGTCTTATGTGAACGACCTGGTTGGCGAGGGCAGCTACAGCGTCGGCCAGATTGAGGAATTGCTGGACCAGCGGGTTCGGGGAACGATCACCAGCCCCTGCGATTGCAAGGTGGTGAACATGAGGCCGGCGGAAGATCAGTACATGAGCAAGGGTGAGCAGCTTGCGGTTATGGCGCCCATGGACTCGTCTGCCCACGTTGTTGCCAACTTCCCGTTTGACCAGGGTGAAAAGCTGGAAGAAGGGCAGCAGGTGATATTGCGGCTTCCCAATGGCCAGGAACAGACCGGGAACATTACCTCACTGTATGTGAACTCCCAGGCTCAGGGCGGGCTGATCGACGTTATCAGTGCGTCTATCGAATCCGCCGAACCGCTGCCGATTGAAGCCATCGGGCGGCCCATAGGTGTCAGGGTCGATCAGTACCGGATGCCGAGCATGCAGAAAGTTGTTGAACGGTTTTCGGAAGATTGAGGGAGTTGCGGAGCATGATGCGAGTAGCGTGCATTGCCGGTCTGTTCACCCTGGTGCTGTCTGGTTGCGGCAATCTGCCTGACATTCAGCGGGCAGAGAAGGCCGCAGCCGAAGGTAACGTGAAGGAAGCCCGGGCGCAGTTGGAAAAACTGGCGAAGTTTGGCCTGGCGGATGCCCAGGTGGAGCTCGGGGATCTCTACGGCGCGCAGGATACACCGGAAGCACGCCAGCAGGCGCTGGACTGGTACCGCAAGGCCGCGGAGCAGGGCAGTGAACGGGCCGCCATCCGCATAGGCAAGATGAATGCGCGGGAAGGGGAAACCCCCGAGCAGCGGGCCAATGGCGCCCGCTACCTTCGCAAAGCGCTTGCGGAAGGTGACAAGACGGCGCTGATCCCGCTGATCAACCTGTACATCCATTTTCCCAAAGAGTTTCCCAATGCCAAACCGCGTGAGCTGATTCAGCAGGCCCGCGCCGCCGGCGACCCGAAAGGCGACGTGGCGCTGGCCCGTTACTACCTTCTGACGGGCCAGTTCGACAGCCACACGGACGAGGTTGAAGGCCTGTGTGCACCCATTGCAGAGGCTCAGCCGGAGTGCTTCCAACTGCTCGGCAGAGTGTATCTGGTTGACGGACGAAGTGAGGATTTGAAGGCGCTTGTCGACCGGGCCAAACAGGCCTGGGAGCAGGGCAGTATTGAAGATCGCGATCTGTACCTGTTCGCACGGTGGTTGTCGGACGACGAGGTCCCGCAAAAGCAGGTGGCCGCCACCAACGAACTCTACCTGATGTTGACGCCTGACTATGTGCCCGCCCTGACGGCGCGCGCCAAGTTGATCATGGAGAACAACTACCTCGCCGAGCCGGAGGTCGTCATTGAAATGCTTCGGGAGGCGCGGGCCAACGGTGATCTGAAAGCGTCGCTGTCACTGGCCCGGGCCTATGAGCGAGGCCGCATTGTGCCGACCGATCCGAAAAAAGCGATTCAGTACGCCATGGAAGCACGCGAAAAATACCCGTCAGCGGAATACCTGCTCGGGCGCATCTACAAGCGTGGCTACCTCGGTGAGCCGGATCCGGAAAAGGCCAAGCAGCATCTTCTGACGGCAGCACGCCGAGGCTTTCCAAAGGCGGATTACGCCCTCGCGGAACTCTACTGGGAGGCAAAAGGCATCGAGGTGAACCGTGTTTATGCGTGGAGTTTCGCGTTGTTGGCCGTGGAGGGCGGTGTTGAGCGCGCCAAAGAACTGATGGTGGATATGGTTCTGTCGCTACCAGAGCACACCGAAAAGAGAGCTGAGGCCCTGTACAGGCAGGAACGTGCCGCGCGGCGACAGATGATCGCCGGAGGTACTTCAGGCCCGGCAACGACCAAGAAACAAGGAGGATAAGCTCAATGCAGCTTATAACGAACTATCGATTAACTCGACTTGCACTCTCTGTCAGTTGCCTGGCTTCGCTGGGTGCGTCGCCCGCCTTGGCACAGTCAACGGCAGAATCCGACGCGAACCAGAGTTATCCGCGCCTGATTGAACAGAGCGTGAGGTCAAAGCTCAGCCTCATCAGCGAAGGCGATCGACGACTCGGGTTGGGTGCCAATGGCGAGACCAAATCCAACGAAGCGGGTCTTGATATCAAACCCGAGTGGGTCTGGCAGTTGTCCCCTCACTGGCGCTCAAAATTGCGCCTCCAGGCGTTTGGCGCAACCGGTCAGGTGGACGTCAGCGATGAGATCGGCGGCACCGCCACCGACGGCTTTTTTGCACTCCGGGAGGCCTGGCTGGATTACAACGGCCTGAGCGACTATCCCGGCGAGTCGATTCGCTTTGGCCGTGAGCGCCTCAAGGAAAACAGCGGCATGTGGTGGGATGACGATATCACCCTCACACGCTGGATCTTCAACACGTCGCTGCTTGACACCACGGTGGGTGTTGCTCAGAAGCTCGCCGAGTTTCGGACTGACAACAACGAACCTCAGGACGAAGAACAGGACATCGCTCGCTTTTTTGCCCACACACGCTGGCAATGGCGTAAAGGGCATTATCTGGGATTTCTGGCCACACACGGGCAGGGCTATGGCGATCGGGCCGACGAGTACGCGGCACGCGGCCAGACCCTGGATGACAGTTTTACCGATTCGCTGACCTGGACGGCCATTCAGGCCGACCGAAGTTATTTCGATTGGCATTCCCATGATGCGTTCCAGTACTTCGCCTCGGTGGCGGCGGTGAATGGCACGGACACGGTGGTGGGGGCAGATGCCAGTACTCCCAGTGGTTTCGGCGCCCGTGATCGAGACGTGTCCGGTTGGGCCGCGGACCTTGGTGCGCGTGCCCAGTTGATGGATACGCCACGCTTGGTGATTGGCGCTCACGGTGCGATTGCTTCCGGTGGCGGTGAGACCGGAGAGAGTGACGCGTTCCGGCAAACCAGTCTGGAAAGCAACCGCTCTCGGTTCACCGGCACCCGTTCCCAGGTTCAGCGCTTTGGCGAGGCCATTCAGCCGGAATGGACCAACCTGAAAGTATTCACGCTGTATACCGCGCTCTCTGACCGCGACACCTGGGACGCCAACCTGCTGTATCACCGTTATTGGCTGAGTGATGAGAACGGCGCCGTGCGCTCCGACCTGGTCGAGCCGGGCTTTACCGGCAGCAGTGATGACCTGGGCCAATCAGCGGATCTGGTATTGGGCTACTACGGTGACAGTGCTTCAACCTCCTGGGCAGCATTTGATGTCCGTTTGCGTGGTGGCGTGTTCATGCCAGGAGATGCCTACGGCGAGGACGCAGATGACGCCAGGCATCGGGTAGTTGTAGACGTGTCGAAGCGGTTCTGAGGAGAGTTCATGAAAACCCTGGAAGCCAGATGGGCTTTTTGCCTGCTTATAACTGCGTTCATCGTGCCGCCGGATACGTTAGCTGCAGCCAGCGCCGATGATGGCAGCGTGGTCAATGCGCCGCCGGCGATTGCGCCCTTGGTGGAAGACTATGGCATCGAGATTAAGTCCGGAGAGGAGCTGTATCTTCCTGAGCCTGAGATTCCGGATGTGTCGGGCTATAGCCGTGACGCCATTGAAGCAAAGCTTGCCGGCCAGCCGGATACTGCGCCGAACGTCACGGTGGAGCGTATGGGCGGGGTCAGTGCATTGGGGGACTTCGTGGACGAAGGGCGGGCGCGCGAGTGGGTGATCCGTCAGTTTTCGCATCCTCAGGCGATTCTGGTTAACAGTGGGAAGGTGACGCTGGAGGATGTCTATAGGCAGGTGAATGATCGTCGCTACATGGAACGCACCGGCGATGGTACTTACATTATTCGTTTGCCGCTGGCGGTCAAACAGGAGGCCACGCTGGTCCTGCGCGACGAGACACTGCGGCTGTCGGAGGAGCGCGGTTCGTTTATTGCCAACGACGGCTGGCTGTTTGCCATTGACAGCAAGATTATCGGGTGGCGCGAAGAGGCCAATGGCCCGGCAACCTTCCAGAAGAAAGGTAACTTCCGTCCGTTTTATGTGGGCTGGGGCGGTAGCGAGAACTTTATTCTCGGCACCACCATGGCAAACCTGGGTTACCTCCAGAGTAAATCCTATGGCTTTACCGTGGCCCAGTACTCCGAATACGACAATGCCAGGCTGCAGCGCAGCGCGCCTCATGCCTGGCTGGTGGAGTCCACTTTCGAGGATCTCTACTACGGGTTTTACTGCTATGAGGCGGAAGACGTTGCCATCGTCGATAACGTCTACCGCAATAACATCGTGTACGGCATCGACCCTCATGACTATTCCAGCCGCCTGCTTATTGCCAATAACGAGGTTTATGGCACTCGTGAGAAACATGGAATCATTATTTCCCGCGAAGTGAATAACAGCTGGATTGTTGGCAACCGTAGCTATGACAACGGCCTGTCCGGCATCGTGCTGGACCGCCAGAGCAGCAACAACGTTGTGGCCAACAACGTGTCCTATGACAACCAGGGTGACGGTATCGGGCTCTACGAGTCACCAGACAACCTGCTCTGGGGCAACCGGCTGATGAACAATCTGCGCAATGGCATCCGGGTAAGAAACAGCAGCAATGTGGATGTATACCACAACGTTGCAGTGCTCAACGGCACCTGGGGTATTTTTGGCCAGCTGAAAGATCTGTCTGCCACCGACCGTAATTTCAAAGAAGATTTCTATTCCTACGAGGTGTCGATGAACGTGGTGGGTGGCGAACTGGCGTCGAACGCCAGCGGCCCCCTGTCGACGGATAACCCTGCTTATATCGCGATTTATGATGTCGGTATGCGATTCCCCAGATCGGATGTGGGTATCCATTTCGAGGGTGTGCTTGGCAAATACCAGATGCAGATTTTTGACGCACTACGGAACCAGGGACGAGCGGTGTTTATAGAGCCCGCGGCCGTTGTATCGGGCCAGGTAACGCAGGCGGAGAACTGACATGGTTTTTTCATCCAATATCTTCCTGTTTCTCTTTTTGCCTGCCTTCCTGGGGCTGTATTACCTGACACCGTTCAGGCACCGCTCACTGGTTATCCTGATCGGCAGCTACGCCTTCTATGCCTGGTGGCGGGTGGATTTCCTGTTGCTGTTCGTGGCCGTGACCTTCTGGAACTATTTCATCGGTCTGGCCATACACCGCGCCGGTATTGGCACCGCGAGTGCCCGCAAGTGGGTTGCCATCGGTGTTGGCGGTGACCTGGCAACGCTCGGGTACTTCAAGTACGCCAACTTTGGCGTCGACAGCCTGAACGACCTGTTGGTCAGCGCCGGCAGTCAGCCATTGGAATTGGCGAACATCATCCTGCCCATCGGCATTTCCTTCTATATCTTCCAGGCCATTTCCTACGTGGTGGATGTCTATCGAGGGGATACGGAACCGACCCGGCGGTTTATTGATTTCGCGGCCTTCATTGCATTGTTCCCCCAGCTTATTGCCGGGCCGGTGCTGCGTTACAAGGACCTGGCGGACCAATTCACCTACCGCACCCATACCATGGAAAAGTTTGGTGAGGGCGCGTTCAGGTTCATGCAGGGCTTCATCAAGAAAGTCTTCATCGCCGATTCGATAGCGCCGCTGGCGGACAGTGCCTTTGCCCTGTCCGACCCCAGTACGGCGGATGCCTGGCTGGGCATATTGGCGTACACCGCGCAGTTGTATTTCGACTTTTCGGGATACTCCGATATGGCCATTGGCCTGGGCTTGATGATCGGGTTCCGGTTTAACGAGAACTTCAACCAGCCCTACATCAGCCAGAGCATTACCGAGTTCTGGCGCCGGTGGCACATCAGCCTGTCCACCTGGCTGCGGGATTACCTGTACATCCCCCTGGGCGGCAACCGCAACAGTACCGTCAAAACCTACCGCAACCTGCTGCTCACCATGTTGCTCGGTGGTCTCTGGCACGGCGCCAACTGGACGTTCCTGTTGTGGGGTGCCTGGCACGGTCTGTTGCTGTCGGTCGAGAGGGCGCTGGGTGTGTCGGGCAGCCCGTCCGGGTTCCGGTTCTTCCGGTGGGCGCTGACCTTCCTGTTCGTGATGCTGGGCTGGGTCACCTTCCGGGCGAGCACGCTGACCGAGGCCTTCGGGTTCTACGGTGCCATGTTCAGCTTTGACGGTGCGGGCCTGAGTGATGTCTATGTCCAGGGCATTCGGGACCTGAACCTGGCGATCCTGGCGGTGGCTTTTGGTGTGATCGCGATGATGGGTCTGAAGGACCGGCTCGGGCACCGTGACGTTGGCCCTGTTCTGGCCGGCTGGCGGTCTGCCGCCGCTCCGTTGCTGGTGCCGGTGTTTGCGCTCGCGGTGCTGAAGCTGTCCGCCGAGAGTTTCTCACCGTTCCTGTATTTCCAGTTCTGAGGGTGGATCTGATGACTAAAGCGTCTGCACGAATCACGGCTTTTCTTTTCATCGCGCTGGTCCTGGTTCTGGGTGTGCTGTCCTTGCGGCCCTTGCTGGGTTACCAGGCCGAAACAGGGTTGAGTCCGGTCAATGGCGAGTTGGCCCGAAATCTGGAGAGCCACTACGACGATCAGTTTCCGGCCAAGGATCTGGGCACCAACCTCTGGGCCGCGATCAACTACACGCTCTTTGATGAGGGCCGGAAAGGCGTTGTGGTGGGGCAGGATGAGTGGCTGTTCACCGACGAGGAAATCTACCCGGCCAGCCGTGACGGCGAGGTGGTCGACCGCAACCTGGGGCGTGTTCATCGCGTCGCCGACTATCTGTTGGCCGAGGGTGTTCCACTGGTTGTGCTGGTGGTACCAGCCAAAGCCCGAATCCACTCGGACAAGCTGGGCAGTACGCAGCCCGAACCGGTGATGATGTCGCTGTACAACCGGTTCCAGCAGTCGCTGGCAACGGCGGGCATTCCAGCGCCGGAACTCAAACCGCTATTGGAGCAGGCACAGCACCATGGTGAATCGGTGTTCCTGAGAACCGACACCCACTGGTCGCCAACTGGCGCAAACCTGTATGCGAAGGGCGCTGCCGAATTCATCCGCGACCGCTTCAATGGTTTGTCCTGGGGTGAGCAGAACTTTGTGACATCGATTGCCCAACCGGTCCAGCACCGTGGTGACTTGCTCAATTACATTCCGGTGGAACCTGCGTTTACCGGCTTCGGTCCTGCACCGGACCAACTGGAACCGAGAACGACGCGCGCCCAGAACGACGGCCAGGCGAATGCCAGCGCCCTGTTTGGCGATGACGCCACCAACACCGTTCTGGTCGGCACAAGTTACAGCGCCAATGAACAGTGGGACTTCCCCGGCGCCTTGCGAAAGCACCTTGGCCAGGACCTGATCAACGTGGCCGAAGAAGGCGATGGCCCTATCGTACCGATGATCGATTATCTGAACTCTTCCGATTTCCGGGATCAACCGCCGCAATTGGTGATCTGGGAATTTCCCGAGCGTTACCTGGCGCAACCGCTGGAGTCTGAGCAGGCCCAGGCCTGGTTTCGCCGGGCTGACAAAACGCTGACCGCGCAAGCGGATAGCCGTTCTGAAACCAACCCCTGAGGATGATGAAAATGAGAGCACTGATGCATACCGCTTTTTTTGCCCTGATCAGCAGTTTGCTGGTCTCCATGAACATGGCCCAGGCCGGCGAGGACGCGCTTTATGCCGCTGAGGCGCCGGACGGGGCGGCCTTCATTCGCGTGGTGAACGCGGATGCCAGCGGCGCAATCGCCCGCGCCTCTCTGGGCGACAAGGTGATCAAGGAGGTATCACCGTTGGAGGCGAGCCCCTACATCTACCTTCCTGAAGGTAACTATCAGGTGGACGTTGCCGGTCAGCAGACGTCCGTCAACATGAAAAAGAACGAGTTCTACACAGTGGTAGTACTGGATTCCGGTGAGATGAAAGTGATGAAGGATGTCGCCTTCGACAACCCTCGCAAGGCACTGCTTTCATTCTACAACCTGACCAGTAATAGCGGTGTCACTCTGAAAACGTCCGACGGCAAGGTCGCCGTGATTGATGCAGTGGGCCCCCTGGACGTGGCCAATCGCGAGATCAACGCCGTCAGCATTGCGCTGGGCGCTTTCCAGAGCAACAAGGCGCTGGCCACCACCAGTGAAGTCAATCTGCAGCGCGGCAAGGTATTCAGCGTATTTGCCATCGATGTTGGTGGCGAGCCGAGGCTGGTTGTTGCTGAAAACCGAGTGGATACATCGGTATGAAGCAGGTGTTCAGAGGCCGTGGGTTATGGGCGCTGGTTGCGCTCGGGCTGCTCAGTGTCGCGGGTGTCAAGGCCAGCGCTGCCGAGCTGCCCGAGTACAACATCGAACGCTGTTGTGACCTGTGCCCACTCACGGCATACCCATCGAGCTACGACACCGGTTATCTGAAGAACTTCAAGATGCTGGTCCAGGGCAAAGACGGCTGGTTGTTCCGTTCGGAAGCGGAACTGGTGGAGCAGTTCGGGCCGAACCTGGAAGGCCTGAAACACCTGAAGCGCTTTGCCAGGCACCTGAAGCAAACCACCGGTACCGAATTGGTGATGGTGTTCCAGCCGACAAAAGGGCTGGTCCATCCGAATCACCTGCCCGCGACATCGCCGGTACCGTTCAGTTGGAACGTGGCGCGTAAAAACTACGCTGACGCATTGATGCGCTTTCGTCAGGCAGGGCTGGTGGTTCCGGACCTGACGCCGCTTCTGGACGAAGAGACACGTGAAGACGCCTTCTTCTTTAAACGGGATCACCACTGGACTCCGTATGGTGCGCGACGCACCGCGGAGGTCGTGGCGGAGCGAATCAAGGACATGCCGGCCTATCAGTCGCTGTCGCAGCAGGAATTCGTGACTCGTCGGTCCGGGTTGATCCGAAAGGACGGGTCGCTTCAGGACGCTGTTAAACGGATTTGCGGTTTCGAATATGGCTCGCAGTACGTGGACGAGTTCCGCACCGAATCCTCCGGTACCGGCCAATCCGCTGAAGCCAGCGCCCTGTTTGGTGACCAGGACTTGCCGCCCATCACCCTGGTGGGCACCAGTAACAGTAAGGGCGCCCATGACTACAACTTTGTTGGGGCGCTGCAGGAATTCTTGGGTGTCGAGGTGCTGAACGTTGCCGTTGCCGGCGGCAGCTACGACGGCTCCATGTACGAGTACCTGCTTTCCGACAACTTCCGGGAGTCGCCACCCAAGATCATGATCTGGGAGGTGCCCGGTTACCACAACCTCGACAGTGCGGAGTTCTATCGGCAGGTCACACCGATGATCAGCGGTGCCTGTGAGAGTCAGGAGCCGGTGCTTCAGAAAACCACGCCGGTCAAGGCCGGCACCACCGAAGTGCTCTACAACGGCGGTGGGCAGTTCATCGAAATGCCCAGCAACGAATACGTTGTCGACCTGCAGTTCAGCGACCCGGGGGTGAAAGAGGTTGATGCCTTCATCTGGTACGTGTTCGGGCGCAAGGACCGTGTGGATATGGAGTATGGCGACCGGGTTGAAACCCCCGGCCGGTTTGTCTTCGAGCTCCCCGAAGGGCCGAACTGGAACGATGAGATGTTCATGTCGCTGGACCTCGCGCTGAAACCGGAGCAGGTCTCGGAAGGCTTAACGGTAACCACGAAAATCTGTCGCCGTCAGGATATCTGACGCACATTCATCCAACGCATAGAGAGGATGGTTATGCGAATCCAACAACGCTCTGAACATCGACAATGGGGCCGGGTACTGCTGTCTGCGGGGATAACCGCCGTCTTTGGTGTGAGTAGCGTGCATGCCGGGCAGTGCCTGAACGGACAACTGCGAGCCCCGGTTGGCTATTACCAGACGCCGGAAGACAGGGATGGCGGCGACTACGACTGTGAGCGGGTGGAGCCGCATGTCGGCTCGCTATCGCTGACCAGCAAGTACAAGGGCAGTGACAACGCTCGGAACAAGCTCAACAAGCAGGCCTATGAGGAGTACAAAAAGGCCACCAGCAATGTGCGTGATTTCGAGAAAGCCGTTATCGCTGCCGCCGACGACTACCAGGTTGACGGTGATGGTCCCGAAGCACTGGATTGCGTATTGGACAACCTCGACGCGTGGGCGTCATCGGACGCCCTGCTGACGGATGACATCAATCACGTGGGCCAGGCGGTACGCAAGTGGGCGCTGGCCGCCGCTGCAAACGCCTATCTCCGGATGTGGACGTCAGCTCCGGAGGCCGCCATGGACCTGGAGCGGGCCCGTCGAATTGAAGGCTGGTTTCTGCGTTTGAGCGATGGGGTCCGCGATTACTACACGGACCGGGAGGCCAGGAAGGTCAACAACCATGACTACTGGGCGGCCTGGGCCGTCATGTCGTCGGCAGTGGCAACCCAGGACTGTGACGACTGGAACTGGTCGATGGCAAAGTTCGACGAAGCCATGGGGCAGATCAACAACGGCGGTTACCTGCCCAAGGAGCTTAGTCGAGAGACACGGGCTCTTGAGTATATGAATTACGCAATGCAGCCCCTAACCATGATTGCGGTATTCGCAGAGGTCAATGGCAATTCTGTTTACGACCGCTATCAGGACAGTTTCAGGAAGATGTCCGGCAATGTGGTCGCTGCACTGGATGACCCGGATCGAATTGAGCGTATTACCGGAGACGAGCAAGTTGTCGATGGGTTGTACAAATCCTGGTCACTAGCCTGGATGGAACCCTGGCAGGCCACTTGGGGCTCCGTTGAGGGAATGCCGGCGTTTCTGGACGAGCTTCGGCCGATGAAATCCACCCGTCTGGGTGGCGATATTTCCTATCTGTACGGCATAGACCCGCTGTGGCCGGATGGCGCACAGCCGGACCCACCCAGCAACATTCAAGTTAGCGAACGTTAGTAACAGATCCTGGCTTAAGGATCTTGATCAATACGCCAACGGACGTCCCTGTGGTACGTCTTTGTAGAGCAAAGGAGCAGAACGATGATTCCAGTCATACTATCAGGTGGTAACGGTTCACGGCTTTGGCCCCTCTCGCGTCAGGCCTATCCCAAGCAGTTCCTCCCATTGGTGGGAGAGCAAAGTATGCTGCAGGAAACTCTCTGCAGGTTACCGGTCGACGACGCCGAGTCGCCGGTCGTGGTAGCTAACGATGAACACCGGTTTATCGTCAAAGAACAGTTGGAGGCCATAGGACGAAAACCGTTGTCTATATTGCTGGAGCCGTTTGGCCGCAACACCGCCCCGGCGGTCGCGATGGCCGCGATCGAAGTCGCCAGGAAAGACCCCAAAGCCATCATGCTGGTCTTGCCCGCGGATCATGCCATTGAGGATGTTGATGCGTTCCAGCGCGCCGTTGCCCAGGGGCAGGACGCCGCCCGATCGGGTGGTTTGGTGTTGTTTGGCATTACGCCAACCCGTCCGGAAACCGGCTACGGCTATATCGCTGCCGGCCAGTCCGGGGAAGCGCCCGGCGCTGCCCGGCCGGTGTCCCGCTTTATCGAGAAGCCGGATGCTGAAAAAGCCGCCGCGCTGCTGTCTGCCGGTGGATACTACTGGAACAGCGGTATGTTCATGTTCCGCGCCGACAGCTATCTGGCGGAACTGAAAAAACACAGCCCGGATATTTACGACACCTGCCTTCTGGCCGCCCGAAGCCTTGAGCGCGATATGGATTTCACCCGCATTCCCTCGGAAATATTCGAGCATTGCCCGGATGATTCCATCGACTACGCGGTGATGGAGAAAACATCGAAAGCTTTGTTAGTGCCCATGGACGCCGGCTGGAGCGACGTCGGCTCCTGGTCCACGATCTGGGATGTGACCGAGAAGGACGAGAACGCCAATGCCATCCTGGGTGATGCTTGTCTGGAAGACAGCGATAACTGTCTGGTGCACACCTCGGACAAGCTTGTGGCCATGTTGGGCGTGAAGGACCTGGTGGTGGTCGACACCAAGGATGCGTTGATGGTTGCCCACAAGGACAAGGTGCAGGACGTCAAGAAACTGGTCAAGCGGCTGAACGGTGACCAACGCTCGGAAACCCGTACCCACCGGCAGGTGTATCGTCCCTGGGGTAGCTACGACAGCATCGATATGGGCAACCGCTTTCAGGTGAAACGCATAAGCGTCAAGCCGGGCGAGAAGCTGTCGTTGCAGAAGCACCATCACCGGGCTGAGCACTGGATCATCGTCAAGGGTACTGCCGAAGTGACCCGTGACGAGGAAACGTTTCTGCTCTCAGAAAACGAATCGACCTATATTCCCATCGGCGCGGTACACCGCTTGTTTAACCCCGGATGCATTCCTCTCGAACTGATTGAAGTCCAGTCAGGCGCCTACCTGGGAGAGGATGACATTGAACGTCTGGACGACCGTTACGGTCGAGCGGCACCCACCCCGGACGTGGAGGAAGAGCAGATTCCGGTGATGTCGGAAAAAGTGTAGGGCCAACGCGGCCCGCTCTGCATTACCGCCAGGGCAGCAGAGTGGGCCGCGTTATTGATCGAAGGTTAGATGGAGAAACAGCTATGGACGTGTCCTGTTTTAAGGCTTATGACCTGCGCGGTCGGGTCCCCGACCAGTTGAATGCCGAACTGGCAGAGCGAATCGGACGTGCTTATGTGGAGCTGACAAGTGCCCGCCGGGTTGTGGTGGGGTACGACATCCGGCTATCGAGCCCGGAGATCTCGGCGGCGTTGACCGCCGGGCTCAGGGCGGCGGGGGCGGATGTCTATGACATCGGTCTTTGCGGTACCGAGCAGATCTACTTTGCCACCAGTCATTACAGTATGGATGGCGGCATCATGGTGACCGCCAGCCACAATCCAAAGGACCACAATGGCATGAAGCTGGTCGGTGTTGGATCGCGCCCTATCAGCTCGGATAACGGCCTGAATACCATCCGCGACAGAGTATCCCAGCCGTTTATGGATGCCGCCGTTCCCGGGCGCTCAGAGAGTCTGTCAGTGGAGGCCGACTATATCCATCATTTGCTGGGGTACATCGACGGCACTAAAATCAACCCATTGAAAGTGGTGGTTAATGCGGGCAACGGCGGTGCGGGGCCGGTTATCGACGCGTTATCGCGATGGCTGCCTTTTGATTTCGTGCGCCTGCACCACGAGCCCGACGGGCATTTCCCGAACGGGGTTCCCAATCCGCTGCTTGAGGAAAACAGGGCGATAACGGCCGAGGCTGTTGTCCGCGAAGGCGCAGACATGGGCATCGCCTGGGATGGCGACTACGACCGCTGTTTCTTCTTCGACGAGAATGGCCGGTTCATTGAAGGTTACTACATCGTGGGGCTGCTGGCAGACCAGTTCCTGCGGAAGGTTGATGGAGGCAAAATCATCCATGATCCGCGGCTGACCTGGAATACCCAGGAACTGGTCCGAAAGGCGGGCGGCACGCCCATCGAAAGCAAAACCGGACACGCGTTCATCAAACAGCGCATGCGCGAGGAAGATGCCCTGTATGGGGGTGAAATGAGTGCCCACCACTATTTCCGCGACTTCGCCTACTGCGACAGTGGCATGATTCCCTGGCTGCTGGTGGCCGAACGTCTGTGCCAGACTGGACAGCCGCTATCGTCGTTGATCGACGCCCGCATTGAGGCATTCCCCGCCAGTGGCGAGATTAACCGGACGGTGGATGATCCGGCCCGATTGCTTGCGGTGATCGAGGAGATCTATGGTGCCGATGCGGTATCCGTTCGGCACGTTGATGGTCTGAGCGTGGAATTTGAACGCTGGCGTTTCAATCTCCGAATGTCGAACACCGAGCCGCTGGTGCGGCTGAATGTGGAGTCCCGGGGGGACATTGCGCTGATGAAGGAAAAGACCTCGGAGCTGCTGGAGGAAATGGCGCGGCTGGATCAGCCGGATACCCGCCGAACGGCTGTGGGGGCTCGCTGAAACGTCGGCAGTGCCCTATAGTCAGGTGTTGAATAACAACACCAGGAGACCCGTATGAACTCCATCTTCGACAAGGGATTAGAGCCGACCGACGCCAATCACGCCACGCTGACACCGCTGGATTTCCTGGCCCGCACCGCCAGCGTGTATCCGGAATACCCGGCGGTGATTCACGGTGATCTGCGTCGCAACTGGCAGCAGACCTACGAGCGTTGTCGCCGCCTGGCGTCCGCGCTGGCTGACAAAGGTATCGGCAAGGGCGATACCGTGGCGGCCATGCTGCCAAACATTCCGCCGATGCTGGAATGTCATTTCGGCATCCCCATGTTGGGGGCGGTACTCAACGCCCTGAACACCCGCCTGGATGCCAAGGCCATTGCCTTCATGCTGGAGCACGGCGAGGCGAAAGTGCTGATTGCCGATCGGGAGTTTGGCGACGTCATCAACGAAGCCGTTGGCATGCTGGACAACCCGCCGCAGGTGATTGATGTCAACGACCCCGAATTCAGCGGTGCCGGAACCCAGGTGAGCGATCTGGATTACGACGCTTTCGTAGCCAGCGGCGACCCGGCCTTCGACTGGCATATGCCGGCGGATGAATGGGATGCGATTTCGCTGTGCTATACCTCCGGCACCACCGGTAACCCGAAAGGCGTGGTATACCACCATCGCGGCGCCTACGAAAACGCCATGGGTAATCAGGCGGTGTGGTCCATGGGCATGCATCCGGTGTACCTGTGGACGCTGCCGATGTTCCACTGTAACGGCTGGTGTTTCCCCTGGACCATCACCGCCTTTGCCGGCACCCACGTGTGCCTGCGTAAGGTGGAGCCAGAGAAGATCCTGCAGTTGATCAGCGAACACAAAGTCAGCCACATGTGCGGGGCGCCCATCGTATTGAACACCTTGCTGGGCGCTTCAGAAGCGGCAAAATCCAGCTTCAGCCACACCGTTCAGGCAATGACCGCTGGTGCGGCACCCCCGGCAAAGGTCATCGAGGCCATCGAAGACATGGGCTTCCGCGTGACCCACGTTTACGGACTTACCGAGGTGTACGGGCCGGTCACGGTGTGTGCGTGGAAATCCGAATGGGACGACTTGCCGGTGGAAGACCGGGCCCGCATCAAGGCACGGCAGGGCGTTCGCTACCATACCCTGGCCGGCACGATGGTGGGTGATCCGGAAACCATGGAAGCGGTACCGAAAGATGGCAACACCATCGGCGAAATTTTCCTGCGCGGCAACACGGTGATGAAAGGCTACCTGAAAAACCCCAAAGCCACGGAAGAAGCTTTCCGCGGCGGCTGGTTCCACACCGGCGACCTGGCCGTGTGGCACGCCGATGGCTACGCGGAGATCAAGGACCGCCTGAAAGACATCATCATTTCCGGTGGCGAGAACATCTCCACCATCGAGGTGGAGGACGTACTCTACCGCCACCCCGATATCCTCGAAGCCGCCGTGGTGGCAAGGCCGGACGAAAAGTGGGGAGAAACACCCTGCGCCTTCGTGACCCTCAAGCCGGAAGCAGGGGAGGTCAGCGAGGACGATATCATCGCCTTCTGCCGGGAGCGGATGGCGAAGTTCAAAGTCCCCAAGACGATCGTGTTCAGCGAACTGCCGAAAACCTCCACCGGCAAGATCCAGAAGTTCGTGCTGCGGGACGACGCCAAAAAGCTTTGATCGCTATAAACCCTGTGGCTGCCAGCGATGCAGCCCCAGGGTGTCATTTTTTATCAAATTTCCTGCCCGGTTATGTCATGGCGCTCAGACCGTGACTGCGACAGACTGACCGTTATCCAATCAAGGCCACACTAATCACCGACGGGAGATACCCATGACCAGCGCTGTTGATCAAGAAGAACTCGACATGTTCCGGGAGTCCGTCATCAAGGCCCTGGAAACCGAAGTAACACCCCACTACGAAGCGTGGGAACACTCCGGTATTGTGCCCCGTGAGCTCTGGAATACCCTGGGCAACGCCGGCATGCTGTGCGTCGACGTACCCGAAGACTGGGGCGGCTGCGGTGCACCTTTCCAGTACTCCGTCGTCGTGGGCGAAGAAATGGCCCGCATGGGCTTTGGCGCCCTGTCCACCAACGTCATGGTGCACTCCGACATCGTCGCCCCGTACCTCAGCCATATCGGCAATGAGGAACAGCGCCAATACTGGCTACCGAAAATGGTCTCCGGCGAAGCCGTCGGCGCCATCGCCATGACCGAACCCGGCGCCGGCAGCGACCTCCAGGCCATCCGCACCAGTGCCGTCAAAGACGGCGAGGACTACATCCTCAACGGCTCGAAGACCTTCATCACCAACGGCCAACACGCCGACATGGTCATCGTCGCCGCCAAAACCGACCCCAAGGCCGGCGCCCGTGGCATCAGCCTGTTCCTGGTCGACACCTCGTTGCCCGGCTACAGCAAAGGCCGCAACCTCGACAAAATCGGCCAGCACTCCGGCGACACCTCGGAACTCTTCTTCTCCGACATGCGCATTCCCGCTTCCGCACTGCTGGGTGAGGAAGGCCAGGGCTTCATGTACCTGATGCGGGAACTCCCCCGCGAGCGCCTCGTCATAGGCGCCCTGGGCGTTGCCGCCGCACGCGGCGCCCTGGACCTGACCATTAACTACGCCCAGGAACGGGAACTGTTCGGCCAGAAACTGGCCCAACTGCAAAACACCCGCTTTGAAATCGCCCGCATGGAAACCGACTGCCGCGTAAACCGCGCCTTCGTCGACGAGTGCATTGCATTGTACGAAAAAGGCGAACTCGACGCCCCGACCGCTTCCATGGCCAAGTACAGCGCCACGGAAATGCAGTGCCGGGTGGCCGACGGTTGTTTGCAGTTGTTCGGCGGTTATGGCTACACCAGCGAGTACCCGATTTCGAGAGCGTTTATCGACGCCAGGGTGCAGAGAATCTATGGCGGTACGTCTGAGGTTATGAAAGAAATCATTGCCAGATCGGTTTTAGGAAAGGCGTAATCAGAACAGACATCCATCTCACAAGTTGGGGGCCGGGTGAGTGACCTTCCTCCGGGACCGTCAAAAGCCATGGATGGCTTTTGTCGAGCGTACAGGGACGTATTTACAGCGTGTCCCGGAGGAAGGTCACTCGCACGGTCCTTCACCGACATCAGAGGGTTAAAGAAATGAACAGCAACGACGTAGTAATCACAGGCTCCGCAAGAACCCCCATGGGCGGCATGATGGGCGATCTGAGCTCGGTGCGCTCCCCGGATCTCGGCGCCATCTCCATCAAGGCCGCCATTGAAAGAAGCGGCCTGCAGCCCGCCGACATCCAGGAAGTCATCATGGGCTGCGTATTGCCCGGTGGCCTCGGCCAGGCACCCGCACGCCAGGCCTCCCGCGCCTCCGGCATCCCCGATTCCAGCGGCTGCACCACCGTCAACAAAATGTGCGGTTCCGGCATGCAAGCCGTCATCATGGCCCACGACCAGATCAAAGCCGGCACCAACAGCATCATGATCGCCGGCGGCATGGAAAACATGAGCCAGGCTCCGTACCTGCTGCCCAAAGCCCGCGCCGGCTATCGTATGGGGCATGGCCAGCTCATGGACTCCATGTTCCTCGACGGCCTTGAAGACGCCTACGAAGGCGGCCTGATGGGCGTCTTCGCCCAGCGCACCGCCGACAAATACGACATCAGCCGCGAGGCCATGGACAACTTCGCCATCGCCTCCCTCGAGCGCTCCCTGTCGGCCATCAAGAACGGCGGATTTGCCGACGAAATCACCCCCGTGACCGTCTCCGGCCGTGGCGGCGACACCGTGGTGGACACCGACGAACAGCCCGGCAAAGCCAAACCCGAGAAAATCCCCCAGCTCAAACCGGCCTTCGCCAAAGACGGTTCTGTCACCGCCGCCAACGCCAGCTCCATCAGCGATGGCGCCTCTGCCATGGTACTGGCCACCCGCGAAGAAGCCGAAAAGCGCGGCCTCACGCCCCAGGCCCGTATCGTTGCCCACGCCACCCACGCCCGCCTGCCGGCCGAGTTCACCCTTGCGCCCATCGGTGCCATCGAAAAGGTACTGAAGAAAGCCGGCTGGAGCCGCGACGACGTCGACCTCTTCGAAATCAACGAAGCCTTTGCCGTGGTCACCCTGGCCGCCATCAATGAGCTTGGGCTCGACGCCGACAAGGTTAACGTCCATGGCGGCGCCTGTGCCCTGGGTCACCCCATCGGCTCCTCCGGGTCGCGGATCATGGTCACCCTGATCAACGCCCTGAAACAGCGTGGTCTCAAGCGCGGCGTGGCGTCCCTGTGCATCGGGGGCGGGGAAGGTACTGCTGTCGCAATCGAACTGCTGTAAACGTAAAAAGAAGAACTACTGGTCCTGCTTGCGGTAGGCCAGTGGGCTGAGCCCGGTCCAGTGCTTGAAGGCACGGGAAAAGGCACCGGGCTCGGTAAACCCCAGCTGTGACGAAATCTCCGACACTGTCAGGTTCTGCCGTGTGAGCATGATCACCGCCTGGTCCCGCCTGAGGTTGTCCTTGATCTTCTGGTAGGAGCTGCCCTCTGCCTTCAGTTTGCGCGACAGGGTGTAGTCGGTCATATGCAGTTGCCCGGCGATCTGCTCCAGCGTGGGCAGGCGATCATCGTCCACGTTTTCCAGAATCTGCCGAACCTGAGTCGTCAGGCTGTCGTCCTCATCGGTCCAGATCAGCAACTTGCGTGGCGACTTCTCAATGAATGCGTCCAGCTCTTCTGGTGTTCGGGTCACCGGCATGTCCAGATAGTTGTGGCTGAAAAACAGGCTGTTGCGGTCGCGGTTAAAGAAGCACTGGCAAGGAAAGACAAACCGGTATTCATCGAAGTGGTTAGGCAGGCCGTGCTGAAACGTGGCGTGGCTGAGCACAATCTTGCGCCCGATCAGCCAGCCGATCAGCCGATGCCACACCATCAGCAGCCATTCCACAAGGAAATTGTCCGGGTCCAGTTCCGGATGGCGGTGGGTGATGCTCAGTTCCACGCCGTCGCCGCGGGTGTCCAGTTCAATCACGATGTCATCGGAGAACAGCCGGTAACAGCGAATGCTCTGGCGAATCACCTCTTCCAGGTTGCTGCTGTGCACCACCAGCGATCCCATTAGGTGGAAATGCCCGACGCGACAGGATTGTGTGGTGCGACCCATGAACTCATCGTCCAGCTTGCCCCACACCAGCCGGAACAGGCGGATAAACTGTTCCGTGGGCACTCGTGCCCGCGGCGAGTGGATGAACTCCGGGTCGATGCCATTATTGCGAAGCAGTTCATTGGAGTAGCCGCCGGCCTTCTCCAGACCATAAAGAACGGCCCTGGCGTAATGGGAGGAGAAGGTGAGGTTCTTCATCAAGTTCAGGCTCTGCCGGCATTCAGGATTATGGAATCTATCTTACGGACGGGCAAAGCTGAAAGACATAGGCGTCAGAAGCCTATTGTCGGTCACCTGCTATATTGAGCTTGGTCCCTCTTTGAGCCCGACGCCGCCAATTTTCCAGTCGTCGCCATTTTTGACCATTTGGTAGTGGGCGATCCAGTGCTTTCCCTCCGGCCCCAATAGCCGTACCACCTGAATCTGGAAACCGGGGTGGGGAATGCGCTCCATGAACTCAATGGACGATGCCCGGTGGACGGGCGCATAGGACAGCTTGACCATATCGTAGAACGTATCTATCGAGCCGGATTGCTGCTTGATGCCCTCCGAGGCATAGTCCCAGGCGGCTTCCCTGTCGTCATTGGCAAAGGCTTCAATCTGCGACAGGATCGTGTTCTGGATGGCGTCATCGATATCATCGTTGTCGGCATGACCACCCACGGCCATGACGGCGAAGAACAGGAATACCGATACTAGTGCAGTTGCGCGTTTCATCGAATAGCCTCCCGATGACAACAGTATAGGTGATACGCGGGAGAGGCGGGGCTGGATTCAACGGCAGCCTCAAGCGACCTCCGAACGGCTGCAAATTCTTACAATGTCGCTTCTGGCGGCATGGTATCGTTCGGCTGTTACACTTTCTTCAAAGCTCCTGACAGGTTGTAAGGTTATGGCCGAGGGTACCAAACACCCCCAGAAACTGCTGTTGTTTTATCTGACCAATCAGAGGCCGTTCGGCCTGGGCACCCTGAAGATCCGGGAAATCATGCCATTTGTACCGCTGACCAGACTGCCGCACAGCCATTCGGCGGTGATCGGCACCATGAGTTTCCGAGGCTCCGCCGTGCCGGTGATCGACATGGCGGCAGCGGTCGGCTATCCGCCACTCACTGAGGATGAACGCAAGACCGCTTCCATCATTGTGACGGATATCCAGCGCCAGGAAATCGGCTTCCTGGTACGAAGCGTTCGAAAAATAATCGAAACCGAATGGAAAGACGTCCTGCCGCCACCTCGTAGTCTGGGCGACAAAGCCTTTATTACAGGACTGGTAAATTTTGAGGACCAGATTGTCCAGTTGCTGGATGTGGAGTTGCTGCTGGCCAGAGTGTATCCGGAGTCCATTAATCCCCGTGAAGTGGTGCTGACGGACGTCCAGAGGGAAATTCTGAAAGGCCTGAATATCCTGCTGGTGGACGATTCACAGGTGGCACGTAAGCAACTGTCGGATGCTCTGGATAGCAAGGATGTGAGCTATTTCGTGACCACCAACGGGCGGGATGCACTGGACCTGATGCTGAACGCCAACCGCGATGGAAAACCCATCAATATCCTGGTGAGCGACATCGAAATGCCTGGTCTGGACGGCTACGAGCTGACCTTCGATGTGAGGGACAGCGGCAACGCCCTGAAGCAGCCGTACATCATTCTGCATACCTCCCTGAACAGTGAAATGAGCGTGAGTTACGCCAAGCAGGTGGGGGCAGACGAGGCATTGACCAAATTTGATGCGGAAGAATTGCTGCACGCCATGCTGCGCGGGGCTGAGCAGGTGTGAGGGTTATTGGTCGGGTGTTTCCACAAGCCTGGCACGGACCCTCGGAAGATGGGCCGGAAACTGCGCCTGTATAAAGGTGATCAACCCCTCGCGGATGGCACAGCGGAGATTCCAGAGCGAGCTTGAGTCCCTGGCGCTGAGCAGGAAGCGCACCTCGATATTGGCCTCGCCGGCTTCGGTCACCTGCACGATCCTGGTCTTCCCATCCCAGTCAGGCGCCTGTTCCAGCAGTCTCCCAAACTCGGTCCGCAGTGGTTCGATGGGCATGGAATAATCGACCGTGATGAACACCGTTCCCATCATTTCGGTGTCGTGTCTCGACCAGTTCTGGAACGGGTTTTCGATAAACCATTGCAGCGGCACCACCAGCCGCCGCAGGTCCCAGACCCTCAGCACCACGTAGGTGGCGGTGACTTCCTCCACCCAGCACCATTCGCCCTGTACATGCAGCACATCATCGATCCGGAACGGTTGGGTGAGGGCAATCTGCATGCCCGCTAACAGGTTGCCTAACACCGGTTTGGCCGCGAAACCGAGAATAATGCCGCCTATGCCCGCAGAGGCCAGCAGGCTGCTACCAAGGTGGCGAACCGGTTCGAACGTCACCAGCGCGGCTCCGAGGCCCACGATGACGATGAGAATATTCAGCACCCTCACCAGGAAGCGCGTTTGCGTTTCCACCTTGCGGGCCCGTTTCCACTGGCCTTCCAGTACTGGATTCAGCGAGACGATGACGTCGCCGATGGCCGACGTGCAGCGCACCAGCGCCCAGGTGACCGCCACAATCAGCAGCAGCGTGGCGGCGTGACGGAAGTGATTGATCAGCGGCAGGTCCTGGGACGCCGCTTCCAGAATGGCGTTGAGTACCACCAGGGTAATGGCAACACCCAGAGCGGTTGATGACGCATCCAGAAACAGGCGGGGAACTGTTTTGCTGCGGGTTAAGCGTTGAACCGTTGCCAGCACACCCTTGTACACAAGAAAGGTGATAGCCATTGAGAGCAGGACGGTAACGCCCGGATGCCACCAGGCTTCAAGGCCGGCCTTCAGCGTGTTCAGGGTTTCAAAATCAGTCATGGGCAATCGGTATTGAATCTGCGGGTGGGCCAGAACGTTGTTGCCGTCAGTTTAAACTGCTTTTCAATGGCGTGATATGGTTGCGGTCCGTTCCTTGCTCCAAAATGCGTTTATGAAACTGATCCTCAGCCGTAAAGGCTTTGATTCCTCCGCAGGCGGCTGTCCCAGCCCGGTGTTCCCTGATGGGTCTTTCTATACCCTGCCGATCCCCGACTCGCGTTCCCGGATCACTTACGGTGATATTCGTCATGAAGGCCTGAATGTTGGCAAGTTGGTGGCCGACCTGACCGGCGACCGGCGTGGTGGCGCCCGAAAGGCCCACCTGGATCCGGATCTGATCGCTGACGCTTATCCCCGGGAAACCGGCTGGCGGCCTTGCCTTGGGCAGACTGGCGCTGCACAGGGCCACCTCCGTAAGCAGCAGGTGGGCGAGGGGGATCTGTTCCTGTTTTTCGGCCTGTTTCGGGACGTGGAAAAACAGGGCAGATGCTGGCAGTTTGTAAAACAGGCCCGGCCGTTTCACGGGTTGTGGGGCTGGCTCCAGATTGGCGAGGTGTACCGCATTGATGAGTTGTCGGATAGTGACCTGCAGTGGGCCCGATACCATCCCCACTTCCATGGTCAGCCAGATGGCGGCAATACACTTTATGTGGCCTCCGATGCCCTGCAGCTTGGAGGGCGATCAACCGGCCTGCCAGGTGCCGGGGTGTTTGGAGGCCTGGAGGATCGGTTACGCCTGACGGCACCGGATGCCGCTTCGACTACGCAATGGCGACTACCGAGGTGTTTCTATCCGGATTCGGCGGACACCGCGATGAGTTTTCACGGTAACCTCGCCCGCTGGTCCCGGGACGGGGACGACTGCACGCTGAGAAGTGCCTCGCGGGGGCAGGAGTTTGTGTTGGATACTATCGAATATCCGGGTGTTGTTTCGTGGCTGAGGGAGATTTTATGAACGTGATGCTACTGGGTGCCACCGGCCTTACCGGAGGTCAGGTACTCGAAGGCCTGTTGGCGCGGGAAGAGGTGTCATCGGTTGTCGCGCCGGTGCGGCGAGCGCTGCCGCTGAACCATGAAAAACTGCGTCAGCAGGAAGTGGATTTTGATCACCTGGATGAGCACAGCGATTTGTTCGCGGTGGATGCCATCGTCTGTTGCCTGGGCACCACCATCAAGAAGGCCGGCTCCCGCGAGCAGTTCCGCAAAGTGGATTATGGCTACCCGATGGCAGCGGCCGAACTTGGCCGGGCAAACGGCGCACAGGTGTTCGTGCTGATGTCTGCCATTGCCTCGTCATCGTCTTCCACTGTTTTCTATAATCGGGTGAAGGGTGAACTGGAAGACGGCATAAAGTCGCTTGGCTATCCCTGCCTGTCCATCTACCAACCCAGTCTGCTGATGGGCGACCGCAACGAGCAGCGCACCGCCGAAGCCTTGGGCATAAAAGCCATGCCCTTTATCAACCGGGCATTGATCGGCCCGCTGGAAAAGTTTCGTGGTATTGAAGCGGCCACTGTGGCCAGGGCGATGGTGAATGAAGTGTTGGCGCTTGCCCAGCAAACGCCCGCCCAATCGAATATCCGGGTACACGAATATCCGGACATCGTGACGTTGGCTGCGCAGGGTGTAGCACCCTGATGGTCAGGAACCGTGGAATTCAGGGGGGCGCTTGGCCAGGAACGCCGAGACGCCTTCAGCGAAATCTCCGGTCCGCGTCATTTCCAGGAAGGCTTCCTTTTCCGCTTCTAACTGAGCAGCCAACCGATCACCACAGGCGCCGTCGGTAAGCCGTCGGAAGGCACCGAAGGCTCGGGTAGGGCCATTCGCGACTTTTTTCGTTATCTCGGCAACCCGTTTTTCAAAGTCGGCTTCCGGAACGCACTCGGTAATCATGCCCCAGTCTTTGGCCTCAGCCGCGCTCAGGGTCCGGCCCAGTAGCATTAACTCGGCAGCCCGCCCGGTGCCAACCTTGTGCGTCAGAAACCAGCTGCCACCACAGTCAGGCACGGCGCCGATGCCGTTGTAGGCCATCAAAAACTTTGTGTCTTCCTGAGCAATGACAAGGTCCGCCATCAGTGCCAGGCTCAGCCCGGCACCAGCGGCAACCCCCTTGACTACCGAGATCACCGGGGCGTCCATGCTGCGCAACAGGAGGATGGCCGGGTTGACCGCACCCAGGATGGCGCTGACGGCTTTACCCGCCTGTTCGGGAGAGCCGGTCATGCTGGCGATATCCCCACCTGCCATAAAAGCCCGCCCGGAGCCGGTCAGAACGATGCATCGAAGGCCTGACCGCTCTTTCAGTGCCTGAGCCGCCGCGAGAAAGGATTCTGCCAGGGGCACGCTGATGGCGTTCAGAGCTTCTGGCCGGTTGAAGGTTAATGTTGCGATGCCCGTGTCGGCGTCGAAATCGGTGGTTACCAATGGATCAGTCATGGTTGACGCCTCTCTCGTCGTGGCGGGCCTATGGTTTCACTTTTTGTACACTGCCCTTTGTTGTCTGACAGGTAACAGGATAGAAGGGTTTGCCTAATGTTGCCTGAATGGACTACGTTTAATCTGGATCGGGAATCCCCCGATGACAAGAAAAAACAATAATGGCAGTCATCTTCGGGCGTGAGATGGGTATCAGCAGGGCATGTTCGCGAGCCTGTTTGCCCGGCGCCAGGGGTGCCGGGAGGTAATGTGAGCATCCTTGAGATCAGTAACCTGTCTCTTTCATTTGGCGGCGTCAAGGCGCTGCAGGATGTCAGTTTCCATGTGCCTGAGAACACCGTAACGACCATTATCGGCCCGAACGGTGCCGGCAAGACTTCGCTTTTTAACTGCATCTCCGGTTTCTACAAACCACAGCAAGGCACCATCCGCTATCAGGGCCAACCGCTGCCGGGCAGTATCAAACCGCCGAGACGGGCCGCACTTGGCCTTGCCCGAACCTTCCAGAATATTGCTCTGTTCCGGGGGATGACGGTGCTCGACAACATCAAGCTTGGCGCCCATGTGCACATGAAGAGCGGCCTGCTCAGTGCGCTGGCCTATTTCGGGCCCGCCCGCCGTGAGGAAATGGCTGTCCGCCAAGAGGTGGAAGAGCGGATCATCGACTTCCTGGAAATCGACCATATACGACGCCAGCCGGTGGCCAGCCTCCCCTATGGCCTTCAGAAACGGGTTGAGCTTGCCCGTGCTCTGGCCATGAAACCTCAGGTATTGATGCTGGACGAGCCGGTTGCCGGCATGAACCGGGAAGAGAAGGAGGATATGGCCCGGTTTATTCTGGATATCCGGGAAGAGTGGGGCATTACCGTGCTGATGGTGGAACACGACATGGGCATGGTGATGGACATATCAGACCACATCGCGGTTCTGAATTTTGGCCAGATCATCACCGAAGGTGTGCCTGCGGATGTTCAGAACAATCCCGAGGTCATCAAGGCCTATCTGGGCAACAGCGACATCGACAGTTTGCGAAGGAAGCTCAATCCGGAAGGGGAGGTTGCCTGATGGATTGGGTGTTTTTTGGTGAAATCAGCCTGGCTGGCCTGGCCATGGGCGGGCTTTACGCCCTCATCGCGCTGGGGTTTGTGATCATCTATAAGGCCACCCGGGTGATCAATTTCGCCATCGGCGAGATCATGATGTTTGCCGCCTATCTGTTTCTGGCATTTGCCGGCGGCATGGAGTTATCACCATGGATTGCCCTGCCGCTGGCGGTGATCGGCGGCAGTATTCTTGGCGGTGTGATCGAGAAGACCATGATCCGGCCCATGCTGGGCGAGTCTCCCATCTCGGTGGTGATGGTGACCATCGGCATTGGCAGTATTCTGGTGGGCCTGGTGGAGTTTATCTGGACCGCCGACCCTCAACTGCTGCCCAGCTTCCTGCCGCGGGAACCTGTATTCATCGGCCCACTCTACCTCGCTCCAAAAATCGCTTACGGTTTTCTGATCGGTTCCGCTCTGCTCATCGCTTACCTGCTTTATTTCCGCTTCTCCCGCGGTGGCGTGGCCCTGAGGGCAACAGCCTCGGACCAGGCGGCGGCGTATTCCATGGGCATTAACGTGCGCCGGGTGTTCAACATGGCCTGGGTGTTTGGCTCTCTCGCGGCATCGTTGGCCGGTGTGTTGGTGGCCGCCACCGGCGGACTCAGCCCGCAATTCGGGATTATTGGTCTGAGTGTGCTGGTGGTGGTGATCGTTGGCGGCCTGGACAGCATTCTCGGTGCCCTGGTCGCCGGCGTGTTTATTGGCTGGCTGGAAACGGTTGCCGGTGCCTACCTCGGAGGCGAATACCGGATGCCGGCAACATTCCTGGTGCTGGCGGTAATCCTGGTGATCCGCCCCTACGGCCTGTTCGGCACCCACGAAATAGAGCGAGTGTAAGATGCGCATCGGTGACGCAAAACAGAGTTACGAGGCCGATGAGGCAATCTGGACCAGCCAGACCCAGAAGCTGTGGTTGGGGTTTTTCCTGCTGATTCTCACGGTGTTCCCGTTTGCCGTGGACTCTTATCTGTTGTACCTGGGCTGCCTGGTAGGCATTGCTGTGATCAGCACCACCGGCCTGAACATCCTGACCGGTTTTACCGGGCTGATTTCCCTGGGGCAGGCCGGTTTCATGGGCGTTGGCGCCTACACGGTGGCCTGGCTGTCCATTAACACCGGCCTGCCGTTCCCTGTCACTCTGGTGCTGGCTGGGCTCATGGCTGCCGCCGTCGGGATTCTGGTGGGTCTGCCATCACTGCGGGTCAAAGGCCTGTATCTGGCGATCGCAACCCTGGCTGCGAGCGTGTTCCTGCACTTCATTTTTGCCGAGTGGGAATCCGTCACCGGTGGTATGGGTGGCCTGAGTCTGGAGCCAGCGCACCTGTTCGGGCTGACGTTCCAAAGTGATTTCATGATGTATTTCATCATCGTGCCGCTGGCGGTGCTGATGGTGCTGGCGGCCCGGAATGTGTTTCGCACCCGGATTGGTCGGGCCTTTATCGCCATTCGCGACCGGGATATTTCTGCCGAGATTCTCGGCATCAATCTTCTGCGCTACAAACTGATGTCGTTCGCGCTCAGCTCGTTCTACGCCGGCGTGGCCGGTGGCCTGTTTGCCTATTTCTATCGCGTAGTTACCCCGGAGAGCTTCCCGCTTTCCATGTCCATTTTCTATCTGGCGGCGGTTATCGTGGGCGGTATGGGTAATCTGTTGGGCGGCATCCTCGGTGCCGCTTTCATGACCCTGGTGCCGGAAGCGCTGAAACTGCTGACGGCGGCCCTGACACCTTTCTACCCCAGCGCCCCCGTGTTCATGTCGCCGATGCTGGAGATCATCTTTGGCGCCCTGATTGTGGGCTTCCTGATTTTTGAACCTCATGGGCTTGCGGAAATCTGGCACCGAATCCGCCGTTTTTTCCGCCTCTGGCCGTTCCGGAATTAACGGTTCCCCCACGGGAGCCCGTGCAACAACACCAACAACAAGAAGCTGCAAGGAGAAAGAACATGTTCAGAAACATCCTCAAAAAAGGTCGCCGGCTTGCCGGTCTTGGCAGCCTGGTCGCTGCATTGACAGTGGTCGCGCCGGCGATGGCACAGGACAAGGAGCCCGTCGTGTTTGGCGGTTCCATACCGCTTTCCGGCGTGTTTGCGTTTGCCGGTATTCACATCCACGCCGGTCTGACCGACTACACTAACTGGATCAACAGCCAGGGGGGCATCAATGGCCACCCGGTAGAGTATGTGATGGAAGACACTGCCTACGAGGTGGACCGTTCGGTGGCGGCCTTCAAGAAGATTTCCGGTAGCAGTTCCCCGGCTACCTACTACGGCGACAGCACCGGTTTCATGAAAGCCATCGCCTCTGAGCTCAACAGCCAGGGCGATACCCTGATGAGCGGGGCGTCGTTCGCGACCGCGCTGACGGATAACGAGCAATACCCCTACCAGTTCATTCCCGGCCCGAACTACAGTCAGATGTTTGGCATCATTCTGGAGTACATCGCCACTCAGGGTGAAGGTGGTGATATGCCCACCGTGGCGTTTGTATACAGTGATACCGAGTTCGGTAAGGACCCCATCGAAAACGGCAAAGCCCGCGCGGGTGAACTGGGCATCGACGTCGTCGAGGAGATCGTGACCAAGCCCGGCAGTGTGGATGTGTCTGCTGAGGTCCTGAAACTCCGCAGGGTACGACCGGACTATGTTGTGTTTCATGGCTACGTATTGTCGCCGATCAACGAGTTCATGGTGCAGATGCGCCAGATGGGCCTCGATACCCAGTTCATGGGCACCTTCTGGTCCTCGGACAAGTTGATCATCGACAAGATGGGCGCGGATGCCGATGGCTACATGGGCGTAATGCCCTACAACTACTACGACAGCGAGGAAAGCGGTCCCATGCTTGATGCCCTCCGGACTCAGGCAGAGAAAAGCGACCCGGAAGCGGGCTACCGTCCTACCGGCTACATGCAGGGGTGGTTCAATGCCATGGTCTGGACAGAAGTGGTCAAGCGCACGCTCGATGCGGGGAAAGAACTGACCGGAGACAACATGGCGGAGTCTCTTGCCTCTATTGAGGACTGGGATACTGGCGGCATTATCGGCATTCCGGTCACCGTGCGGAACATGTCCTTCCCGGTCGGCCGGATCTGGCGGGTAAATGCTGAAGAAGGCCGTTATGAGCCGGTATCGGACTGGATTCACCTTGACTGAGGGGCTGTATGGAAGCCTTGCTGGAAATCGATAATATCGAGGTGGTCTACAACAAGTCGGTGCAGGTTCTCCGGGGCCTGTCGCTGCGGGTGCCGGAGGGCGCCATTGTGGCACTCCTCGGTTCCAATGGTGCTGGCAAATCCACCACGCTGAAGAGTGTCTCCGGCCTGCTGACCCTGGAAGACGGGGAGGTGACCGCCGGGGAGGTGCGTTTCCGGGGCCAGGATGTAAAGGGCACGCCTCCCGAAAAACTGGTGCGTAACGGACTGTTCCATGTCATGGAAGGCCGCCGTGTGTTTGAAGACCTCACGGTGGAGGAGAACCTGGTTGCCGCCACCTACGCACTCAGTGGCAGCAAGCCTTCCCTGAGCGACAGCTACGAACTGGTCTACGATTATTTTCCTCGCCTGAAGGAACGCCGTAAGCAATTGGCGGGTTACCTCTCAGGCGGCGAACAGCAGATGCTGGCTTTGGGGCGTGCGTTGATTGCCCAGCCCGCACTGATCATGCTGGATGAGCCGTCCCTGGGCCTGGCGCCGCTGCTGGTGGAGGAGATCTTTACCATCGTGGCGCGGATCAACCGTGAACAGGGCACTGCGATTCTTCTGGTGGAGCAGAATGCGGCGGTGTCTCTGGCGATTGCCTCATACGGTTACATCATGGAGAACGGCAAGATCGTGATCGACGGGCCGGCGGACAAACTCACGGCGAACGAGGACGTTCAGGAGTTCTACCTGGGTGTGGGCGGCAAGGAAGGTGAAGCCCGCAGTTACCGCGATATCAAGCACTATAAACGCCGTAAACGGTGGCTGTCATGACAACCCCTTCCCTACCTGATCTGACCCTGACCCAGATGCTGCGGGCCCATGCGCAAGAGCGGCCGGATGCACTGGCCCTGCGCCAGAAAGACTTTGGCATCTGGCAGGCCTATTCCTGGCGGGACTACTACGACCGTGCCCGGCATTTTGGTCTGGGGCTCCGCGCCATGGGGCTGGAGGAGGGTGGCCATGTGGCCATCATCTCGGAAAACCGGGTGGAATGGGTGATCGCCCAGATGGGTATTGGCATGGTGCGGGGTATCTGTGTTGGGGTGTATCCGACCAGCCCCTGGAATGAGGTGGCCTACGTTCTCGAACACAGCGATGCGAGCATTGTGGTGTGTGAGGATCAGGAACAGACCGATAAAGTGCTGGAAGCCTGGCCTCAACTGCCGCAGCTGAAGTACACCATCGCCATCGATATGAAAGGCCTTCGTTACTATCCCGAACCTCCGACGGCATTCGAGGACATTGAGGCCAGAGGCCGGGCGTTTGAAAAAGACCATCCCGGCCTGGTGGATGAACTGCTGGATGGCCAGCGGATGGATCACACCGCCCTGATGATCTACACCTCCGGCTCCACCGGACGGCCGAAGGGCGCCATGATCAGCTGGGGCAACCTTCATGCTGCCGCGCCCGGTCTTATTGAGTTGCTGCAGGCGGACGAGCGCGGTTCCAGTCTTTCCTACCTGCCGCTGTGCCATGTGGCGGAGCAGGCGGTAACCAACATTGCGCCGGTCTATGCAGGCAGCTCCGTCAGCTTTGGCGAGAGCCTGCGCACCGTTCAGGAAGATCTGCGGGAAATTGCGCCGACCTTTTTCCTGGGCGTGCCCCGAATCTGGGAGAAGCTCCATTCTTCCATCTACATTAAAATCCAGGAGACCGGACGTGTCCGGCGGTCATTGTTCGATTGGGCAATCCGGGCCTGTTCGCCCATGGCCACCAAATCCCGCGTGCAGTGGAGCCTGAAAGAAAAAGGTCTGTACAGTCTCAGTTACTGGCTGGTGTTCCGGGCCTTGCAGAATTTCATTGGCCTGCGCCGATGTACCATCGCAATGACCGGAGCGGCCCCCATTTCCACCGGGATTCTGGAATTCTTCCGGACCATTGGTATTCCCCTGCTGGAAGTTTATGGCCAGACAGAAAGTACCGGCGTGGCAACCGCACAGCCGGTGGATGACGTGCATCTGGGAACCGTGGGAGTCGCGATTACCGGCGTTGAGGTCATACTCGGTGAGCACAACGAGATCATCATGCGTGGCGGCAGCATGTTCAAGGGTTACTACAAAAGCGACGAGGCGACCGCCTCAACCCTGAAAGACGGCTGGCTGCGTACCGGCGATGTAGGCGAATGGCGGGATGGCCAGCTCAAGATCGTCGACCGGCTGAAAGACATCATGATCACCGCCGGCGGCAAGAACCTGTCGCCGACGGAGATTGAGAACACCATCAAGGCAAGCCCCTATATCAAGGAATGCATTGTGATCGGGGAGGCCCGGAAATATGTTTCCGCCCTGATACAGATCGACTTTGACACCGTGGCCAAATGGGCGGAGCAGGAACGGATTGCCTACACCACCTTCCGCAGCCTGACAGAACAGGCTCAGGTGAATGAACTGATCCAGGCCGAGGTAGCCAAGGGCAACGAACAGCTGCCTCAAGTGGCCCGGATCAAGCGCTTCCACCTGCTCACCAAGGAGCTGGACCATGACGACAACGAAGTGACCGCCACCATGAAGGTGCGCAGGAGCAACATCTATGAGAAGTATACGGATGTGATCGAGTCACTTTACGTTTGAACAAACTCGCTCCCTGCGACAGGCCTCCAGCGCCTTCAGAGCATCGACCTTCAGTGGGAGATTGAGCGCCCACTGAATATCCGTCCTCTCGAAACCGATGTCCGCCAGTATCTCGTCATCCTCCTTCAGCAAAGGCAGGAACAGGCGACGAAAATGGTGCCTGCGCCGAAAGATCCTGACCCAGAACTCAATCGTTGCCATGAACGCCAGTGGCGGGGTGGCCGGCATGTAAACTTCCAGCTCCGGAGGCTTGGACGGAGAGTCTGGACGAAGCTGCGGGCGGTGGAATTCCTGGTAATGGCTCATCATTTCGATCTCCTGTTCAGTGACCAGTGTGGGTGCCCTCGCATGTTCGCTGGGGCATGGTTATCAGCATGCAATGTCACCTTTGATCAAACAAACGAAAAGATTTAACCTATAGGTTAAGAAAAATTGAAAGGTGGCTTATGAACAGTACCGAGCATGCGCCCAGCCGCGAGGTTGGCCCGTTACTGGATACCGACGTATTGAGAACCTTCGTGGCCATTGCCGAGAGTGGAAGCTTTACCCGCGCCGCGAAGCAGGTTTTTCGTACCCCTTCGGCCCTGAGCATGCAGATCAAACGGCTTGAGGAAATTCTCGGCCACGTCCTTTTTGTGCGCGAAGCCCGTCGCGTCCGGCTGACGCCCGAGGGAGAGGTGTTGCTGGGCTATGGTCGACGACTGCTGCGATTGAACGAGGAGGCCATCCAGCAGTTTCTTTCACCCGCTCTGGAAGGCCGGGTTCGTTTTGGGACCTCAGACGATGTGGGTAGCCGCATTCTACCTGGTGTTCTGGCACAGTTCGCCAGGTCTTGTCCGGCCGTTCAGGTGGATGTACTGGTAGGCTCGAGCCAGCAGAATCTTGATCGCCTGGACGCCGGAGAACTGGATATGGTGCTTGTCACGATCGGGAATGAAGGGCAGGAACGGCGAGGGGAAGTCGTGCACACGGAGCCTCTGGTCTGGGTCGGTCGTGAAGGTGGTGTCGCTGCTAACCGGTCACCTCTGCCCGTCGCCCTGGCCAACCAGGGCTGTGTCTGGCGGCGGACGGCCCTGAAAGCCCTCGATGAGGCTCAGGTTCCGTATCGTGTCGCCTATACCTGCGATAACTGTTTTGGTCAGGAAGCGGCGATGTACGCTGATCTGGCTGTTGCACCTTTTCCGGTAAGCCTGGTGAAGCCCCCCCTGCGACGGCTCGACAGGGAAGGCCTTCCAACGCTCACAAATTACCAGATTGCCCTGGTGCGCAGTGGCAGTAACCCGATTAACGATGCATTGGCCGGGCACGTGAAGGAAGCGTTTCTCGATTTAAGGTGATTGTGGTTGGGAGATAACCCGGACCAGTCCGCCCGCACAGATGCCTAAAAAACGACCTTTTCGCATAGATAGTTGGCGAAAATTCATTGAATTTCCAGCATTCGATGCGAATGTATAGTTTTGTAACCTTAGCTATTGCGTTGAATAACGCAAGGTGACCTGCGTCAGAGCTGACTCTTCAGGTGAGTGACGAAGTGTGTGAAGAGCATGAACTGCTTGACACCAGTGATGGCAAAGAGTTTTCCGAGCGGTAGGCGAATGTGATCTCCGCGAGAATGGAAATTGCAATTTCTGTCGGCGTCATCGCCTTGATATCCAGGCCCACGGGGCCATGAATCCTGTCTACCTCTTTCCCGAGCCCCAGGCCTTCAAGCTGGCGGATGCGGTCTTCGTGGGTGCTGCGACTGCCCAAAGCGCCGATATAGAAACAATCCGAGGTCAGCAACGCCTTTAGAATAGCCGGTTCCCAGTCATGCTCATGGAATAGCAGGACGGCAGCTGTCCAGGCATCCAGCGGGACCGCGTCAATCATTTCCGGGGTCTTCAGGGTCTTCGCTTCGATCCCCTCCGAAGAACAGGCATCACGGGTTTTGCGATCCGGTGATAGTACGTCCACCTCGTAATCCGTTGCCGTGCCAAGGCAGGCAAGCGCCGTGGTATTGGGCCCTTTCCCCATGATCAGTAAGCGGCGTCGTGGCAGATACCAGCGTCTGAACACGCCATTCTTCACGGTCTGTTTATGGCTTATCACCGTCTGGTGTCTACCGGTTTCGAGACAGGTATCCAGGGCAACGGGAGTCCGGTGCCTGAGAGACGAGTTGATCTGTCGTGCCGTTTCGTCGCACAACGTCACGTCAATATAGATGTCGATCCCCGCGCCACAGGGCAACTGAATATCCATGTAGGGAGAGCCAAGCCCCAGACGGATCTGTCGGTTGGCCTGGGCTTCGATGGCGGCAACGGCTTCGGAAACAATGACGGATTCGGCACAACCACCGGTCAGGTAGCCCACTGAACGGCCGCACTCGGAAACCACCATCTGACTTCCCAGAGGCCGGGGCGATGAACCAGTATTTCCGATCAGGGTGACCAGTGCCACACGTTGGCCGTCCTCCCGGTAAGCGATGAAGTCCGTGATCAGATGTTCGAGGGATCTCATGGTTATTTTCTACAACCTTGCTGGGCAGGATGCCCTGATTCTCCCACAGTGTTCCATTCATTGTCGGCACCACATCCGGGGAATTCAGTGAAATTCAGACTCTCGGGTAAAAAGCCGTACGGCGGCGTAATAAGCAATTTCCCGGGGTAACGACACCGCCGGAACCGCTCTATAGACTTTCTGCAAAGTGGCCCATTACCCCTATTCCGGCCGCGGAGGAAAGTATGAGTTTGGCTCCGTCAATGACAACTACAAATGAAAAGCAGTTTATCGGCACACGCCAGCCCCGGCTCGAAGACGAGGTCCTGTTGCGTGGCCAGGGGCGCTATGGCGATGAAGTGCCGACCCCACCGGGAACCTTGTACGCCGCTATTGTGCGCTCGCCTCATCCCCATGCCCGGCTCAAAGCCGTGGATTCGTCCCGGGCGCTGGAAATGGATGGGGTTCACGGTGTACTGACCGGTGAAGATGTTCGTCAGTGGGCTTTGCCATTCCCGGTGGGCGTGCGTCAGCCCATGGAGCACTGGTGCCTAGCGGTGGACAAGGTGCGTTATGTTGGTGAGCCAGTCGCCGTGGTTATCGCTGAAAATCGATATCTGGCTGAAGATGCTCTAAGTGGAGTGACGGTTGACTATGAAACGCTTCCGGTGGCTGTCGACACCGAGTTTGCTATTGAGTCCGGTGCGGCAATCCTTCACGAGAAGGTTGGCGGGAATGTCGTCAGCGACCGCACATTCCGTTATGGCGATCCCGAGACTGCGTTTGCCGAAGCCGACCGACAGGTCTCGATCAAGGTTCGTTTCCCTCGCAGTTCCTGTATGCCGATCGAGTGCTACGTGGTGCTTGCTCAATTCGATCCGGCCAACTCTGCTTTTGATATAACCTCCAACTTTCAGGGGCCCTATGCGCTTCACTCGGTCATGTGCCGGGCTCTTCAGGTACCCGCCAATCGTCTTCGACTACGCACTCCGCCGGAATCAGGCGGCAGCTTTGGCATCAAACAGGGTGTTTTTCCCTATGTCGTTATGATGGGCCTGGCCGCGCGCAAAGTCGGCGCGCCGGTCAAGTGGGTTGAGGACCGTCTGGAACACCTTCAGGGCGCCTCTTCGGGAACCAACCGGGTCAGTACGCTCGAAGCCGCGGTAACGCGAGAGGGCCGGGTAACGGCCCTGCGTCTGGACCAGCTAGATGATTGCGGCGCCTACCTGCGAGCGCCGGAACCGGCTACCACCTACCGGATGCATGGCAATCTGACCGGCGCTTATGCCATTCGCAACCTTGCCGTGCGCAACCGAATTGTGATGACCAACAAAACGCCGACCGGGCTTAACCGCGGGTTCGGTGGGCCGCAGGTGTATTTTCCGCTGGAACGGCTGATGCAGCGTATTGCCGTTGAGCTAGATCTGGACCCACTGGACGTCATTCGTACCAACCTCGTCCCCAAAGGCGCTTTCCCTTATCGCTCGGCAGCCGGTTCACTACTGGATTCCGGGGATTACCCGGCAGGCCTGGAAAAAGGCGTCAGGGAAGGGGGCCTGGAAGAACTCATCCAGCGGCGTGATGAGGCAAGGCGTGAGGGGCGTTACTACGGGATCGGTTACACGGCCGCTGTCGAGCCGTCCATCTCGAACATGGGTTATATCACCATGGCGTTCACTCCCGAGGAACGTAAACGGGCAGGCCCCAAGAATGGTGCCGTCAGCACGGCAACGATTAGTGTCGATCCGCTTGGCAGTGTCAGCGTGCATGTTTCGTCCACTCCCCAGGGGCAGGGCCATCAAACCGTCGCTGCACAGATCGTGGCAGAAACGCTGGGTGTTCCACTGGAATCCATCAGCGTCAACGTGGAACTGGACACCGGTAAAGACGCCTGGTCGATTGCATCCGGCAATTACTCCAGCCGATTTTCCGGCGCCGTAGCCGGGGCTGTCTACAAGGCCGCCCTAAAGGTCCGTGCTCGACTAGCCGCCCTTGCCGCGGAGCAATGGAATATCGATAGCGACGATATCCGGTTCTCGGAGGGCCGGGTTTATGTGGAGGGTACGGACCAGTCGTCTTCTTTCCACCGCCTGGCAGGCGCCACTCACTGGTCTCCGGGAACAACACCCCAAAGCGAGCCGGGCGGCCTTCGGGAAACGGCGTTCTGGACTCCTCCGGAACTGGAGGCTCCCGGTGACGATGAGTTGATCAACAGTTCCCTGTGTTATGGCTTCATTTTTGATTATTGCGGGGTAGAGATTGATGCCATCACCGGTGCTGTCCGCATAGATCGTTATGTGACCCTTCATGACGCTGGCCGAATGCTCAATCCACAACTGGTGGATGGCCAGATTCGCGGCGGGTTTGCCCAGGCTCTGGGCGCTGCCTTGATGGAAGAGTTTGTCTATGGCGCTGATGGCAACTTCCAGTCGGGGACGCTTGCCGATTACCTGATCCCCACCAGCGTTGAGGTCCCGGAGCCGGTTATCCTCCACATGGAGACACCGTCACCTTTTACGCCTCTCGGAGCCAAAGGCGTTGGCGAGGGGAACAACATGAGCACCCCGGTATGCATCGCCAATGCCGTTGCCGATGCGCTCGAGACCAGGGATGTCGAGCTTCCTCTGACGCCGTCGAAAGTACGCATCCTTATGGGCATCGAGGAGCCTCCCCGCCCGGAAGGTGTGGGTGAGCCGGAAACGGAAGCTACCGCTAGCAGTGGCTCTAGACTCAGAGCCAGGGATTCGGTCGAACTGCCCGGCACCCCCAATGAGGTTTTCGACGCTCTCCTCAATCCGCAAACACTGGCTGCCATCATCCCCGGATGTCACGGCCTGGAGATGACTGGGGAGAACGAATACCGTGCCGATGTCACGGTTGGTGTGGGTATGATACGTGCCCGTTTTGATGCCCGGGTCAGCCTTCACGACCTGAACCCTCCAGACAGCCTTCAACTGCGTGGCTACGGCAGCAGTGCCATGGGCTCGGCGGAAGCATTCGCCACCGTCACCCTGACCGCGCTCGAAGGCAATCGTACGCGGCTGGACTACGACTACGAGGCAACCGTCGGCGGCAGGATCGCTTCGGTTGGCGGCCGCATGTTGCAGAGCGCGTCAAAAATGATCATTGGCCAGGTGTTCTCGCGGTTCTCCCGTCGGATGGGCGGCGGTACATCCCGGTTCCTATTCCTGCAGAGGCTGTGGCAGAGAATCCGGGCACTGCTTACTGGTAAAGGAGGCCCGTCATGAAACCGGCCACTTTTGATTATACCCGGCCCGGCACCCGGCGGGAGGCCTGTGACCTCTTGCACGAGTTTGGTGATGATGCGCGGCTTATAGCCGGTGGCCAGTCACTGATGGCGGTGCTGAACATGCGGTTTGCCCAGCCCAGGCTTTTGATCGACATTGCCGGAATTCAGGACCTGCATTACATCGAGGATCGCGGGGATTATCTCGCAGTCGGTGCGGGTATTACCCAGGCAGAACTGCTGGAGCATCCCGGTCTTGCCGAAAAGGTGCCGCTTCTCGCCCAGGCCATGCCCTGGATTGGTCATGCCCAGACCCGCAATCGCGGGACCGTGTGCGGGTCGATTGCCCATGCCGACCCCAGTGCCGAACTGCCCTTGTGTCTGACCGCTCTCGGAGGCGAGGTCGTTCTGGAAGCCCGCAAGGGCAAAACCCGAAAATTACCCGCTCACGAATTTTTTCAGGGGATTCTGACCACGGCAAAACGCACGGACGAACTGATTACGGAAGTGCGTTTTCCACTTGGCCAGGGTAACGAACGTTACCGCTTCCGCGAGGTCTCCATGCGCCATGGTGACTTCGCCATTGTTGCCCTGGCTGTCAGGATTTGCGGGGACAGAACTGACCTGACGGTCGGTGGTGTTGCCGACCGGCCGGTTCGTCGAAGCATGACCGGTAATGATGCCCGGGCGTCATGGCTCAATCACTTTGCCTGGTCCCTCAATGCTCAGGACGACGCCCACGCCTCGGCTGTCTATCGTCGCCACCTGGTACGTGAGCTGGGTTCTCGCCTGATAGATGAATGTTCCGCTCAGAAGGATGACACCCATGCACCTCAAGGCTGATACACGTCACCGTGTGACTGTCACTCTCAATGGCCGGGAACGCGCCGGTTATGCAGAGCCGCGCACACTGCTCAGTGATTTCCTGCGCCACGAACTGGGCGCCACCGGCACGCGGGTGGGCTGTGAGCACGGTGTATGCGGTGCCTGCACGGTACTGGTCGACGGTCGGGCCAGCCGTTCCTGTCTGATGCTGGCGGTACAGGCTCAGGGCAGGGATTTGCAGACGGTCGAGTCGCTCGCCCGCGAAGAGACGCTGAATGATCTCCAGCAGGCGTTTCGCAAACACCATGCCCTGCAATGCGGCTTCTGTACCGCGGGCATCCTGATATCCAGTACCGAGTTCCTGACCCGGGTATCGAGACCCACCGAGACGCAGGTCCGCGACATGTTGTCGGGGCACCTGTGTCGTTGCACAGGCTACACGGGCATCGTCAACGCCATCCTTGAGGTCGCCGAAACGCGTGATCACGAGGTTTCAGGACCAACCGATAAAGAACAGGAGAACAATAATGTTTGATCTTGGTCGAAGTTTTCTTGCGTCTGTGGAGCGCCGCCCCCAGGCGACAGCGATTGCGGACGGAACCCTGCGCAAAAGCTATGAGACCTGGTTCCAGGACATCCAGAGCGTCGCCCGATGCCTCGAAGGGTTTGGCCTGAGTAAAGGAGACCGCCTGCTGGTCATCATGCAGAACCGCTGGCAGATGGCGACGCTGCACTGGGCATGCCAGTTCGCCGGTATCATTGTGACTCCGGTAAATTGGCGTTCGACCGCCCAGGATCTTGAATTCTTGATCTCCGATACCGAGGCACGTGTCGTCGCCTACGACGAATCCGCCAGCGAAGCGGTGCAAAACTGCTCGTCTGCCCGGTCTCTTGTGCGCATTACCTCCGGCCAGATCAAGGATCCGGACGCCCATGACTTCGACAGTCTTCTGGGCACCCGGGGTGACACCATACTGCGGGCCACGGCAGAGGATCTTTCGCTGATGCTCTATACCTCGGGCACCAGTGGCAAACCCAAGGGCGTGCCCCGGGTGCACCGGGCAGAGCGTTCGGCGGCGCTGGCCCATGTGGCGCAGAATCTTTATCGACACGATGAGTGCACGCTCGGGGTCATGCCGCTCTATCACACCATGGGAGTGCGCTCGCTGCTCTCCATGGCGTTGGTTGATGGCAAATTCGTATGCATACCGAAGTTTGACCCCAAGGAAACGCTCGATGCGATTGAGCGTGAGCAGGTCAGTAATCTCTACCTGGTGCCAACGCTCTACCACATGCTGATCGAACATCCGGATTTCGACCCGGGGCGTGTTGGGAGTGTTGACAAGCTCGGCTATGCCGGCGCCCCCATGAGCGCTGGACTGATCGCGCGCGTAGAGGCCGCTTTCAATCCCAGTCTGTTCGTCAATCACTACGGTAGTTCCGAGATCTACACCTTCACCATCGATCAGAATGCCAGCCAAAAGCCCGGCTCCTCTGGGCGTGCTTCCCTCAATCAGCGCATTCGCGTCGTCCGGATTGGAGCCGACACACCCGACGAGCAAATGCCCGTTTGCGAGGAAGGCGAAATCATTGCCGACATGAACGGTGACGAAGCCTTTCAGGGTTACTGGCAACGACCAGATGCCGACCAAAAGGCCCTGAAACAGGGCTGGTATTTCACCAGTGATACGGGCTATTTCGACGCCGACGGTGACCTTTTTGTGACCGGGCGGGTTGATGATCTGATTATCACCGGCGGCGAGAACGTCAGCCCGGTGGAGATCGAAGACGTTCTTTCCCTGCACCCCCAGGTAGAAGAAGTTGTGGTGGTAGGCCTGCCTGATGAACGCTGGGGCAAGATCGTCACCGCTTTTGTGAAACCCCGGGCGCCGATCAAAGAGGAAGAACTCGACCGTCACTGTATTGAGCGTGAGCTGACCCGGTTCAAACGACCTCGTCGTTATGTCTTCGTCGACGAAATTCCCAAGTCGCCGGTGGGCAAGATACTTCGTCGGGTACTGCGTGAGCAGGAGCCCTCCACCACCAACAACCAGTGACCATTACAGGACATACTGTCATGAAAGAGAATGAATTGAAGGAATTCCTGTCCTCGGGCTTCGACGGCTTCGAGGTCCATCTTGATCCTGCCGGGGAACGTGCGGATATCGTGCTTAATCGCCCGCCTCTGAACGTTATAGAGATGAACCAGCGTGATGAGTTGCGCTCGGTCTTCGAGGCTCTGGACCAGCTTTCGGACGTCCGGGTCATCGTCTTGCGCGGAGTTGGGGAGCATTTTTCCAGCGGCGGTAATATCCGAGGTTTCCTGGAAGCTTCACCAGAACATGTATCGAAACTGGCGGACAACATTGCGGCACCGGCTCGTTGCAGCAAGCCGGTGATTGCAGCAAACCGTGGGTACACCTTCGGGGTTGGTTTCGAACTATCTCTGGCCTGCGATTTTCGCATTGCATCGGAAACGGCCCTTTATGCATTGCCAGAGCAGAAGTTGGGTCAGATACCCGGTTCGGGTGGCTCGGCCCGGCTACAAAAAACCATCGGCATCACCCGCACCAAGGACATGGTAATGCGTGCCAAGCGAATCAGCGGTCCCCAGGCTCTTGAGTGGGGCTTCGTGACTGAATGTGTTGCCGATGATGAGCTGGAAAGTGCAACGGATGCCCTGGTGAAAGAGTTGCGGTTTTTCTCCCCGCTAGCGCAGCGTACGGCCAAACGAATGATCAATGACAATGAGAACGCCATCTTGTCGGTCGCCATTGAGATGGAGGGGCACTGCTACAGTCGCCTGCGTTCCTCAGAGGATTTCCGTGAGGGAGTGGAAGCTTTTCAAGGGAAGCGTAAGCCCGAATTTCGGGGCAAATGAACCTGATGTAAGTACGCGAAATCAGTCATCGAAATACCTGACATCCAACAACAATGAGAGACAGGTTATGCAAAATCAAACACTCGAAAATCCAGATACATCGCCTACCACTGATTCATCCGCTTCGTGGTTGAAGAGCCTGATGCAAGCCCTGAACGTCAAGTCCGTCAGCGCGGGGGTGGTGGCTGCGCTTTTTGGCTGTTCGGGACCGGCGTTGATCGTTATCAGTGCCGCTGAAGCGGGCAATCTGAGTAACGGGCAGACCGTGGCCTGGCTGCTCGCCATCTACTTTGTAGGTGGGCTGATCAGTCTCATCATGGCGCTTCGCTATCGCCAGCCCATCACCGGGGCCTACTCAATTCCCGGTGCGGCCATCATGATCGGAGCGCTGGCAACTATTCCCTTTACCGAGGCCGTTGGTGCTTTCATCATGAGCGGCGCCATCGTGCTGTTGCTCGGAGTAAGCGGCGTTATCGGCCGCATTATGAGCTGGCTGCCGATGCCCATTGTCATGGCAATGATCGCTGGCGCGTTGATCCGGTTTGGCACCGGGGCGGTTCAATCAGTGGAAAGCATGCCACTGATTGCCGGTGCGGCCGCCGTGGCTTTCTTCCTTTCCGCCCGCCTTACCAAGGCTGTACCCCCCGTCCTGACGGCCGCCATCGTCGGTTTTGGCATTGCACTTGCGATGGGCTCCATACAGCCGGCTGATGTGAACATTGCCTTTGTCGCGCCCGAGCTGACCATGCCGACCTTTACCCTGAATGGGCTACTCGCTATTTCAATTCCGTTGGCGGCCCTGGTGATCGGTGCGGAAAACGCTCAGGCGATGGGTGTCCTGATGGCTGAGGATTATCGTCCACCCATCAACGCAATGACCACCATTAGCGGTATTGGCGGCATGATTGCCGGTGCAATCGGTGGCCACAACGCCAATATTGCTGGCCCAATGACCGCGATCTGTTCGTCCGAGCAGGCGGGAGATGACAAATCTAAACGCTACGGTGCAACCGTGGTCAATGGCGTCCTTTTCTGCGCCTTCGGCCTTTTTGCCGGGGCGGCCGTTCCCTTTATTCTTGCCTTACCCAAGGCACTGATCGGTGCCGTCGCGGGCCTGGCTATGATTGGTGTCCTGATCGCGGCTTTCCAACACGCTTTTTCGAAAGTGGCTGGCCATCAGATCGGTGCCATGGTTGCGTTGCTGGTTGCAATGAGTGGTATCAGTCTCTTTGGTATCAGCTCTCCTTTCTGGGCATTGGTTTTCGGGATTCTGGTCTCCCTGTTGTTGTCGGAGAAACCGTCGGAAAACAAAGCAAAGTAAGTAGAGCGAGACGGGAATATCCGTACCAACCTGAACCAATTGGGCCGCAGGGATGTGGCCCTTATAGAATCTACTGAGCGGCATGACGCAAGCTATTAGAAAACAAAATCAAGAGGTGGTAGTCTCGGAAGGGTGCCACATGGTTAAGGTCTGCTGGTTATGTCGCGTGCTCTCCGAATCTTTCACGGGGCATTCGGACGAGTTGCGTTGCTCGGAATGGATGAGTCGCTCGTCCCGCATGCTCACTCAGAATGCCATGTTCTTCTGAAAGCGTCAGGAGGCGATACGTTTTTTTCGGTCCGGAATCGGCAGCAGCCACTGACCGACCAGACCGCCGTTTTAGTCAATGCCTGGGAGCCGCATTCCTACGACCATCAACATGGCTCCGACGACACCGTGATCCTGGCCCTGTATATTGATCCGAACTGGCTTGCTGCTCTGAAGCATACATTGTCGCTCAGTGGTCGCCCTGATTTTTTCTCGCAACCTTGTATCCAACTGGCCCCGTCTATCCGTACCAAAGCGGATCTGCTGATATCAGACGTGCTATCGTTCGATACGATTCAGCCTCAGCGGCTGGAGGGTATGCTCTTTGATCTGATGATTAGTATTATTGAGAGGTATTCAGACTGGATCCACTTGTCCCGTTTAAGGGTCTATTCCGCTGGCGGCTTCCACGATGCGCGAATCCGGAAAGCCAAGGAGCTTATTCTGAACAAACCTCAGGGTGACCTCCATATGGAGGCTATCGCCCGTGAGTGCGGCTTGTCCAGGGCCCAGTTTTTTGCCCTCTTCAGGAAGAATACTGGCATGACGCCCCAGATGTTGGCCAACATTGGGAAGATGCAGTTGGCTTTCCAATGGCTTTCAGAAAACCGCTCGTGTACGCTTGGTAACCTCTCGGATACTCTGGGCTTTTCCTGCCAGGGGCATTTCACCCGCTTTTTCCGCCGACACATTGGCGCCTCACCAAGCCAGTATCACAGGACGATAGACGTATACCCTACTGAAGGCTCTGATATATACCGCTGAAGGTGTATGCACCCTCATGTCAGCAAACAGTCAACGACCGCGCCGCCCGGACCATGGAGCTGACCGAGCTGCGTGACCGGGAAGTCAGCGACGAACTGCTGCCCATGCTGGACGCCCAGCACACCCCGTTACAGACCCGTGACCAACTGGTGCAACTGAGGCTGGTCAGGCTGGTAGCGCCAGTGGATCTGTATAAGGCCTTGGAGGGTGGTTGGGATGGTGGGCATGGGCTGGCGCAAGACGAGCATTGATCAGTGCGCTGAGAGTGGCCGGTTATTGAGCTAAAAATGTATTGTAATTGTTCCTTACAGTTCGTTTCGCTAACAGTACTTTAAAATACTTATTTTCCCGATGAGTTGAGCATACATTGAACAATGTGCGGCTTCATCCATCAGGGAGAGAGTGTCATGTTTGGGCGCCATCGTATTGCGGAATTGACGGGTCAGTTAACGGTCTCCAGAGGCGAGCAGGAAAGGGTGCAGCAAACCCTGGATGCCATTGCCGCTCAGATCGGGTATATCGAGTTCAGCCCTTCGGGAATTGTAGAGTCTGCCAATGATATCCTGCTATCCATCGTCGGGTACGAGCGCCAGGAGGTCATTGGCAAGCACCATCGGTCACTGTGTGACTCAAGCTATACAGCATCGTCGGAATATCAGCGCTTCTGGGAGGATCTCGGGCGCGGTATCAAGAAACAAGGCACCTTCCCCCGCTTTGCCAGGGATGGTCGACGTGTCTGGCTGGAGGCCACCTACTTCCCTGTCACCAACGAGGACGGGAAAGTCTTCAAGGTCATCAAGCTAGCAACAGACGCGACCGCCGCCCAGGACAAAGTGGCGGATGATACTGCCATGCTCGATGCCATCGACCGGTACATGGCGGTTATCAAGTTCACGCCTGACGGCACGATACTGGAAGCCAACGATAACTTTCTGGCCACCACCGGTTACGCCAAGGACGAGATCCTCCACCAGCACCACAAGATGTTCTGTTTTGATGATTTCTATCGCAATAATCCGGACTTCTGGGCGCGGTTGGCTCGTGGTGAGAGCTTTTCAGGGCAGTTTGAGCGCAGGGACAAAAACGGTAAAAGTATCTGGCTGGAAGCCACCTACAGCCCTGTGCTGGATGCTGGCGGGCAGGTATACAAGGTGATCAAGTTTGCCTCGGACATTACCGCGCGGGTGAACAATGCCCGCGAGGCGGCCGACGTGGCTGCTGCCACCTCCGAGGAAACCTCGCAGATTGCGGCTGAAGCCACTCGAGCTCTCAACCTTGCGGTAGAAACCTCGGCGTCGGCACTGGCTGAGGTGGCCAGCGCCACGGAGGTCAGTCGGGATCTGGAAATCCAGGCCGAGCAGATTGGCAGCATTGTCAGCACCATTCGCACTGTGGCGGAGCAAACCAACCTGTTGGCCCTGAACGCAGCGATCGAAGCCGCCCGTGCCGGCGAAATGGGGAGGGGGTTCGCGGTGGTGGCCGACGAGGTGCGTAAACTGGCTGCTAAGACCGCTCAATCCCTGGAAGAAATCTCCACGGTTGTAGGCAAGAACAGTCATTTGATTGAGTCGCTGCGCGCGAACATGGACGGGGTATCGACGCTGTCACGTCGCAGTTCGGATGAAATCTCCGGCATTGCCACCGGTATTCAGCAGGTGGAGAAAGGTATGACGGATCTGGCGGCGGTGGTGGCGCGGTTGAGCAATGAGGAATAATCTGTTTCAGGTACCGGGGTTGAAATCCCGGTGTTTCGACAGAACGTGTAAGCGCATATGTCGGCTGAAGCAGGAGAGCGAATGGAATATATCAGCCCCATCAGCAGCGCGGTCATGGCGGTTATCTGGATCGTTTATTTTCAGTTGTTCCTGATCCAGTATCAGCGCAATAACCGTCCCTATATGGTCATTCACCATGCCCAGAACGAGAATCCGGACGCCCTGTGTCTGCTGGTGAATATGGGCAAGGAAACCATCCATGTTCAATGTGTGCAGGTGGTACTGCAGACACGTAGCGGTGACGAGAAAGCCCTGACCGTTACCGAGTACCGTCGGGTTGGGGCAGACGACAGTAATGTACACCAGGTTCTGCGGCAGGGTCCGTTGCAGCCCGGTGGTTACCTGGTACTGGGTTCGTTCCGCAACATTATCCTGGGCCGCCGAAGTGACGATAGTGACAGTGACAGCGACAGCGACAGCGATTACCTGTTCGAGGATGTTACGGCCGTTGAAATCCGGGCTGCTGTGGTTCATGGCCCCAGCCGCTATGCGGTGGGTGTACGCCGGCGTTTCTGGCTGAGGCATGAAGGCGCATCGGAAATTTTCCCCCGCGATATTCAAAGTGAACAGCTCAACCGCAGGCGTCACCGGCATGAAGTGCGCCGCTGGCTGGAAACGGAACTGTGCCCTCAGTAGCTTTGGTCAGTTTGGGCAAGAATACGGCGAGAGGGTCAGTGTCACTGAGTGTTTTTCGCTTTTTGCCGTTTGAGAAAGTCCACTTTCCATTGCTCCATGCCAAAGTACTCGGTGCCAATGTTGGCTTCTACCCGATGCTTGGCCTTGATCGCCGCGACCTGTTCGTGGCGCTCCTCAAGAAAGCTGTCGAAGCGCGGTAGCAAATCCCCATGCCTGATCGTTGAAAGCCGGTAGGAGCTTCGGGTATGCGGGAGATTGGGATCGAACACGAGAACGCCCGGTCTTACCCGAACATTGTTGATGTGGTGCAGGGCGACCACCACGTTGTAGTAAGCGCCATCGCTGTTCTTCAGCAATGCCTGATGAATCATTTCGGGCAGGCTGTCACTGGGTACCGGGAGTATCTGTGAGGCCTCGATCTTTTCCTCGTATCCCCGGGCCGTCCAGCCATCAACAAGGCCGATGCGTTTGAGGTGGTCCCCATCCAGGCCGAGGCGCCGCGGAGACACCAGAACGCCGTCAACGTACTCCACAATGGGGCGGCTGTAGCTGATCCTGTCCCCGGTTTTTGCCGAACGGGCCCAATCGGGATGATCCGGGTATTTGAAGTCCACCTTACCTTCAACCAGGGCCGGCATCAGTTCATCGACGGGCAACGGTTTATAGATGAAGGTTACGCCGGCATGTTCTGCGAACAGGTCCAGTAGCTCACGGGCAAAGCCGGTATATTGGCCTTGTTCGTCAACCCCGTAATGGGGCAGGAAGCTTCCCCGTTCCACGCCAACCACGTATGTCTGCGCAGTTGCCTGGGCGGTTAAGGCAAACAGCAGGCAGGCGGCAAATATGTGCTTCATTTATGGCTCCTTATAGTTGTTGGATGAGCGGTACAGCGCCCGGATCTTGTCCTCGTTGAGTCAGTCCTCACGGTCGAGCCGGAACGCTTTCATTTGGGCTTCGAGCTTTTCAGCCATCGCACGCAGTTCTTCAATCTCACGGCTGGCGGTCATCATGTCCTCGCTCGAACGCGTGCTGAGATGAGAGATGTCCTGAACGTTGGAGCTGATCTCCTCGGTGACGGAACTTTGTTCTTCGGTTGCCGCAGCCACCTGGTGGCTCATCTCTACAATCCGGTCCACGTTTTCGCCGATTCCATCCAGGGCTTTGCCCATGCTGGCGGAAGTGCTGACGGTTTCTTCGGTGGCTTTCTCGCTTGTGGCCATGGTTTCGACCGCACGCTCGGAGCCCTCCTGTAAACGCTCGATAATGGTTCGGATTTGCTTGGTTGATGATTGCGTCTTCTGTGCCAGGCTGCGAACTTCGTCGGCGACCACAGAGAATCCGCGCCCGTGTTCACCGGCCCGGGCCGCTTCGATGGCTGCGTTCAAAGCCAGTAGATTGGTCTGGTCAGATATGGCATTGATCACTTCGATCACCTGGCCAATATCCCGCGCTTCCACGGCCAACTGTTGGATTGCCGAGGCCGATTCACGGATGTTCTCCGCCATTCCCTCAACCTGGGCGATGGAGCGCGACATGCCGTCACGGATGTCACTGGCGCTGTTGCCGACCTGCTCCAGCTGGTTTGCCGTTTCCGTGGCGCTTTTGGCAATTTCCTGAACCGTAGCTTCCATCTCGCACACCGCTGTGGCGACGGAGTCCGTCAGGCTGCTTTGCTCCTTGGCCCGGTCGGTGTTGGCCGTCATGACGGTGGAGGTTTGCTCGACAAAGCCCTTGAGCCGGATTGCCGTCTCCAGAAGACCCCGAACCATCTCTCGTTGTGACCCGACAAACTGGTTGAACCCGGTGGCTAATTGGCCCAGCTCGTCTTTGCGTTCAACGGCCAGTTCCTGGGTGAGGTCTCCGCCTCCCTTGGCAATTTCGGTCAACGCCCGAGTGATTTTCGTCAGTGGCTTCGTCATGCGAGTGGCGACCAGAGCTATGATGCCCAGGAAAACAAGGGCTACGAGGACGCCGACGAGCAAGGATGTCTGGTTGGCCCGGCTGGCTTCGCCATAAATCTCGGCAGACGGAACCTCTACGACGACGCGCCAGTCCGTGATCGACAGAGGCAGGCTGGCGGCGACGTAGCGACGGCCATCACGCTCAAACTCGGTCAGATGGTACGTTGAGTCCTGGAACAGTTCGGCGGCGGCCGTCGGAGAGATAACCTTCGATAGGGGCTGGTCTGTTTGCTGCAGGTCAGGATGAATGTTGACCTGGCCGGTTTCAGACACCAGGTACACGATGCCGGTTTCACCAAAGCGGAATTCCCTGATTCGCTCAGCCATCTGATCAAGCCCGATTCCGACGCCGGTTACTGCGATAGCCTCACCGCCATCCTCCATGCGGGCATTGATGAAGAGGGTAGGTTTGCCCGTCGCTTTGTCCACGTCCAGCGACAGGTCCATGGTCTCGCCGCTTTCCAGGAAATTATAGAACCAGCGGTCCGCCTGGGGAGTAACCACCCTGTCGATGCCCTGATGGGTGTAGTAGTTGCCCGTGTTTGCCGACACGAAGTGGGCGGAGGCGGCTTCCTGGCTGCGCCTGACCCCCTCCAGATATCGGGTGGCGGCGCCGAGCCCCTGCTGTGGTTCGTTGTCACCTATCCACTCTTTGAGGTAGCTGTTCCCCGCGATTAGCCGTGACGCTGTAATAGGAGCCTGGAGGTCGCGCTCAACGGAGTTTGCTATGGCCTCCAGGCTGGATGGCAGGGCCGAGTTAAGCAGGTATCGATCAAGAAGCCCTCGCATCTGGACGATATTAAGGGAAACCAACAGCAGCGTGCTGGCAAGCAGTGCTGCCCCCATTCCTATGATTAGTTTTAGGCGAATGCTCATCGGTACTCCACGGCGATTGCGTATTGCTGTCTGAGGAAACGCCTTCTCCTGTCCCTCCCTCCTTGAGTGAAATAACGGCGCCCAAGGGGCTCTCCCAGCCCCTCTGGATGTTCAAAGTGAATCAGGTTTTATCAAAGTACTTTCTGTCCGTTCAGCGCCGTCGGGCACCGGTTTATGGACTTTTGGAAGAATAAGGTTCAGCGCGATGGCGGTAAGGGCCCCGGGGATCAATCCGGACTCGATCATCGCTTGCAGGTTTTCCGACAGATTGGCATACAACCCCTCTTGCGCCGGTAAACCCACCGCTATGGTCAGAGAAGTACCAATGATCAGCATGTTACGCTTGTCGAACGGCACCTGGCTGAGCATTTTTATGCCGGCACTGGCGATCATACCGAACATCAGCAATACCGCACCGCCGAGTACCGCGTTGGGAATACTGGAAACGAGACCTCCGAGCTTTGGCAACAGACCGGCCAACACCAGGAATCCGCCACCAATCGCCACCACATAGCGGCTAACGACACCCGTCAATGCGACCATGCCTACGTTTTGGCTGAAACTGATCTGGGGAAAGGCATTGAAAATGGCCGCGAACACGCTCGCGATGCCATCGGCCATGACGCCACCAGAGAGCTCCTTCCTGGTGGGCTCACGGTTCAGCCCGCCTGCGGTGGTACCTACTATATCGCCGATGGATTCGGCCACGGTGACCAGAGACAGCACTACCACGGGGATAATGGCGGCCATATGGAACTCGATACCAATGCCGAGCGGGGTGGGGAACGTCACCCAGTCCGCATCGCCCACCTTGGAAAAATCGACATAGCCAAAACCAGCGGCAGCGGCGAAGCCAACCAGCAAGCCGGCCAGTGGGGCAATTTCACTCCAGACACCTCGGCCGAACTGGTGAAGACCCACTGTTACGACGAGAACAAGTGAGGCCAGTCCGATGTGATGAGGGGCACCGAAATCCGATACGCCGAAACCACCGCCAGCGTAGGCGAGGCCAACGGGCATCAACAAAATGCCCAGCATTACGACAAAGGTTCCAGTCACCACTGGCGGGAACAAAAACCGAAACCAGGGAAGAAACAACCCCATCAGCGCCATTGCGACGCCTCCGCACAACGCCGCCCCAAGGGCGGCGGGCAACCCCATACCGATGGCAATGGGAATCAGGACCGGTACGAATCCGAAGCTGGTCCCCATGACAATAGGAAGACGAGCACCGATGGGCCCGAGGCCCAGAGATTGCAACAGGGTGGCGATGCCAGCAACAAACATCGCAGCCTGAACCATAAAAGCGGTCTGGTCGGGAGGCAGGTCCGCCGCCCCCGCGATGATGATCGGCACGGTCACGTTGCTAACGAACATCGCCAGAACATGTTGAATGCCCAAAGGTATCGCGCGGCTCAGGGGTGGCATGGCATTAACGTCGCGGGTGCTATAACGGTCACCTGGACCGGTATCTGGCCGTTCGGATGTACTTGTTGTCATGAGTCTCTCCTAGTGGTTGTTTTTGTAGGAATGCCTGACTGTTGACTACCAATAGCTCTACAAAGATCTTCTAAATGGCTCTCCTTAGTTGGCGGGCAGCCTCATCATGGAGTGCCATCAGCGCGTCAAGGTCGACGTCGCAGGGCTGGCCGCCGGTCACTCTCCAGCGCCCGGCGACCATGACCCGGTCAGCGCGGTGCGCGCCACACAGCAGCAACGCAGCCAGTGGGTTCTCCGCGCCTGAGAAGCGCGGCTCATCAAGTTTGAACAGCGCCAGGTCAGCCTGCTGGCCTGGCTCCAGTCCGCCGATATCCGTTCGTCCCAGGCAGCGGGCCGAGCCTTCCGTTGCCCAGCGGATGACGGCTTCGTGTGTGACCTGGCTTGGGGAGTAACGCAGGCGGCCCAGAAGCAGAGCCTGGCGCATTTCCGAAGCAAGGTTTGAGTGGTCATTTGACGCTGAACCATCGACCGCAAGTCCGACCGGTGAGCCGGCAGCTTCGAGCTCGAGAGTGCGGCACAGCCCCGAGCCCAGAATCATGTTTGAAGAGGGGCAATGGGCGATGCCCGTGCCTGCGCGACCGAGGCGCTGAATCTCACCGTCGTTGAAATGAATACCGTGGGCCAGCCAGGTGCGATCGGTGAGCCAGCCACTGTCCTCGAGGTAATCCAGAGGGCGCATGCCAAACAGCTTCTGGCAGTAGGCAGTTTCATCTTCAGTTTCGGCAAGATGGGTGTGGAGGCGAACGTCGTTCTTCTCTGCAAGCCGCGCGCTCTCGCGCATCAACTCCCGGCTTACTGAAAACGGTGAACAGGGGGCCAGGGCGATGGTGGTCATGGCCCCTTCAGCACGCTGGTGATAACGGTCGATAAGACGCTGGCTGTCCTCGACAATGGTTTGCTCGTCCTGGACCACGGACTGTGGCGGCAGGCCACCATCGTCGCGCCCGACGCTCATGGATCCGCGGGTCAGGGCGGCACGGACGCCGAGGCGCTGGGCGGTTTCGACCTGACAGTCAATCGCGTTGACCAACGCGCCGGAAAAGACGTAGTGATGGTCTGCTACGGTGGTGCATCCCGACATCAGCAGCTCGACCATCGCCAGTTCGCTGGCCAGGGCCATCTGGCTGTCGTTGAGATTGGCCCAGACATCGTAAAGCGTGGTCAGCCAGGGAAATAGCTCTTTATTGAGCGCGGGGGAATAGGCACGGGTCAGGGTTTGGTAGAAGTGATGGTGGGTATTCACCAAGCCGGGTAACAGGACATGCTCTGAAGCATCAAAGGTCTCGTTGACGGGCTGGTGAGGTTGCTGCCCCCCGGCCACCTTTTCCACAATTCCTGTTCCTGCGACGACAATACCGCCGGCAGCGCTTGGGTCAGAGCAGGCAAGCGGATTGCGAATCCATAATCTGTGGTCTGTTTCGGTCATTTCTACAGCTCTTTGTTGTATACATCATGACCGATAACTTCGTACAATTATGTATTACTTGTCAAGAAAAATTGTGAGCAAATTGAACTTTTGACGGCGGGCTGTAAGCCAGGCCAGCGCTCGAGCGGGTGCTGGCCTGGGGTTGGCAGAAATGTCAGGTTACCTGCTGAGTCACGTTTTTTGGCCCACAACCTCGACCTCTCCAGATTTAACTTCCTTCGTCAGAGCTTTGAGTGCCCCCCAGGAGAGACCTCGCTTTGAGGGTTTCTCGGCTGTGTCGGAAGCGACCAGGCTAAGAAGCTCGGCGGAAATGGACACTGCGACTTCCATGGGCCGCTTGCCCGGGATGTCACTGCGCCCGACGGGGCACCGAATGCGGTCGATGTCCGTTTGGGTATACCCACGGTGATCAAGGCGTTTGCGAAACCGCTCCGCTTTGGTCTGCGAGCCGATCAGACCGATGGTCAGCACATCATCCTGTTTGAGCAGCGCCTGGCAGAGATCGTAATCCAGTGCGTGGTTGTGGGTAAGAATCAGCACATGAGCATTGCTGCACAGACCCGGAACATCCCCGGCCGGGTCGTCGGTACAGTGAACGGTGGTGTTGGTGGGAACTGTGGCGGGAAAACATTCCTGCCGGGAGTCGACCCAGGTGATCTGCCAGGGCAAATCCCCCACGATGCGCATCAGGGCATGGCTGACGTGACCCGCACCAAAGACCACAAGGCGGGCGTCGCCGCCAGACTGGGCTTCCAGCAGGACCGCCACGCTACCACCACAGCATTGTCCAAGGCTGGCGCCCAGGGGGAAATGCGCCAGCTCGTAACTGTATTCGTGGTTTGCCAGGCGCTCGCGGGCGCGGGCGATCACCCGGTATTCCAGATGGCCGCCGCCGATGGTGTCGTAGCTGTGTTCCCGGGTGACGACCATTTTACTGGCCGGCTCCCGTGGTACCGAGCCTGTTACGCCCAGTACCGTGACCAACACATAGGGCTGACCGCGACGTTCGCAGTCAGCAACGGCTTGGATCCAGGTCAGGCGGTCTTGCATGACGGTTCCCCCTGCGCTGCTACCCAGCGCTCGGTTGCAGTGACAGCCTGGAGCATCCGTTCTGGTGTCGCAGGCGTATCCAGGGGCGGGCTGTAGCGATAGTCCGCCACGCTCGAAACGGCGTCACGCAGGGCTGACCATACGGCCATGCCCAGCATGAGTGGCGGTTCGCCCACGGCCTTTGAACGGAATACGGTGGCTTCCCGGTTGGGGCTGTGAGGCAACAGGGCTACCCGGAAATCCGGTGGCGCGTCGGAGACTGCCGGGATTTTGTAGGTCGCGGGGCCGTTGGACAACAGCCGGCCTTCGTCGCTGTAAACCAACTCTTCGGTGGTGAGCCAGCCCATGCCCTGAACAAAGCCGCCTTCAATCTGGCCAATGTCCACGGCCGGATTCAGCGATTGTCCCACGTCGTGGAGGATGTCCACCCGCAAGGCCTTGTACTCTCCGGTGAGGGTATCAACCACCACCTCTGCGCAGGCAGCTCCATTGGCGTAATACAGGAAGGGCCGGCCTTGACCGGTTCCACGGTCATAGTGAATCTTGGGAGTGCTGTAGAACCCGTTGGAAGACAACGAAACCCGCGCCATGTAGGCCTGTTGCACGAACTCCGCCCAGCCGAACGGCTGCTCGCCGACATGGACCTGATTGTTTTCGAACCGAACCGAGTCCGCGCTCACGCCATAGGTTTCAACGGCAAACCCGACCAGGCGCTGCTTGATTTTCTCGCAGGCATTCAGGGCAGCCATGCCGTTCAGGTCGGTACCCGAGGAGGCGGCTGTCGGTGAAGTGTTGGGTACTTTGTCGGTCCGGGTCGCGGACACTTTTACCCGGTCCAGGTCCACCTGGAAGGCCGCGGCCACGACCTGGGCTACCTTGATGTAAAGCCCCTGGCCCATTTCGGTGCCGCCGTGATTGAGGTGAATGCTGCCATCGGTGTAAACGTGCACCAGTGCACCGGCCTGGTTGAGGTGCTTGGCCGTGAATGAAATGCCGAACTTCACCGGTGTCAGGGCCAAGCCCCGTTTCAGTACCGAGTTCTCTTTGTTGAACCTTGAAATCTCGGTACGACGCTGACGGTAGTCCGAGCTGGCCTCGAGCGTGTCGATCAGGTCTGGCAATACGTGTTGCTCGACGGTTTGACCATAGTGGGTTACATCACGGCCAGGCCCGTACAGGTTGCGCTTGCGGACATCCAGCGGGTCCATGTCGAGATGGCGGGCGATATCGTCCATCGCCCGCTCAATGATCATCATGCCCTGGGGGCCACCGAAGCCTCGGAAGGCGGTATTGGAAACCGTATGGGTTTTGCAGCGGTGGCCAACAACACGCGCCTGCCCCAGGCTATAGGCGTTGTCGGAATGAAACATGGCGCGGTCGACGATGGCATCGGACAGGTCCGGCGAAAAGCCACAGCGGCCAGCCACCATGATGTCGGCACCCCGCAGCACACCCTCGTTATCGAAGCCAATGTCATAGGTGTTGAAAAAGTCGTGTCGCTTGCCCGTTTGTACCATGTCGTCGTAGCGCGCCATCCGGTATTTAACGGGCCGTCCTGTGCGTCGGGCAAGCAGGGCCGAGATACAGGCCAGTGGGGCGGCCTGGGTTTCCTTGCCGCCGAAGCCGCCACCCATGCGCCGTACTTCCACCTGGACTTCATGAATAGGGAGATCAAGAACTTCGGCCACCAGCTTTTGCACTTCGGACGGGTGCTGGCTGGAGGTATGAACAAACACGCCCGCGTCTTCGGTAGGCTCTACCAGGCACGCCTGTCCTTCCAGGTAGAAATGCTCCTGTCCGCCAACGTGCATCTGGGCCTGAAGGCGATTCGGCGCTTCTGCAAGCGCTTTATCCGGGTCGCCCCTCAGCTGGGTATGGCTGGGGCGCACGAACAACTGCTGATCAAGCGCGGCCTCCGCGGTCAACGCGGCAGGAAGGGGCTCATAACTGACTTTCGCAAGTCGGGCCGCCTGGCGGGCCGCGCGATGACTCGTTGCGGCAACGGCAAACAGCGGTTGGCCCACATGTTCGACCACATCTCCGGCCAGAACCGGATCGCCAGGAAAGACCGGCCCGATGTCGGTATGGCCGGGCACGTCCTCGACGGTCATGACCGAAACCACGCCGGGGTAGGCCCAAACCTCGCTGAGATCCATGGCGGTGATACGGGCGTGGGCGTGTGTACTCTGGCCGACGGCCGCGTGCAGGAGTTCTGCGGGCTCGGGGAGGTCGTCTATATAGCGGGCCTGTCCTCGAACGTGCTTCCAGGCACTGTCGTGAAATGCCTGGGTGCCTGTCAGCCCTTTCGCCGTTGTGGTGGGCCGCGGAATATTGGGAGGTAGTTTACGCATAGTCAGTCACCATGAGGGGCTGGTTTGTTGTTGTGGTGTCTTGAGTGCTCTCCAAAAACGCGCGGCGCAGCAGGTTGCCGGCTACTTGCAGGCGATAGGCTGCGGACCCCCGCACGTCTGTCATGGGTTCAAATTCGAGTTCCAGTGCGGCAATAGCGGCCGCAACCGTGTCTGCATTCCAGGGCTGTCCTCGAAGTGCCGCTTCGGCACCACTGGCCCGCTTTGGCGTGGCTGCCATCCCGCCAAAGGCCAGGCGGCAGTCCTTGATGGTTTCGCCGTCGCGCTTGAGCCAAAAGGCACCCAGCACCGCGGAAATGTCGTCATCAATGCGCTTGGAGACTTTGTAGATGAACAGGTTTTCGTCAGGGGCCGGGTTGGGGATCCAGGTGCCCCGGATGAACTCGTGAGGCTGGAGGTCGGTCTGCTTATAGCCGTGGAAGAAGTCCTCCAGGGGCAGGCGCCGGGTACCATCAACGCTGTCCAGATCGAGTTCTGCCCCCAGTGCGATCAGTGCCGGGGGCATGTCTCCGATGGGCGATGCGTTCCCGATATTGCCCCCGACCGTCCCGCGGTTGCGGATCTGGCGTGAACCCAGGCGCTCCAGCATCGGCCCGAAGTGCGGCCAACGCTCCTCGAGCTTATGGAACATTGCACGGTAGGTGACGCCGGCTCCGATATAGATCCCGTCTTCGTCCTCGTTGATCACCTGCAACTCCTCGACACCACTCAGACCAATCAGGTGATCAAGGTCTTTGAGCTGTTGGGTGATTTCAAGAGCCAGGTCGGTGCCGCCGGCAATCAACCTTGCCTTGGGAAACTGATGGCACAGCCCACGCAGCGCCTCAAGAGAGACTGGTGCGTCGTATCGGTAGCCGTGATCGTCGGTGAGTTCGCCAGCTGTATTCTGCACGCTTAACAGGTCGGCGATCATTTCGGGGTCCTGCAGCCAGGCTATGCCGCCAAGACCCGGCGCGGGGTTGTTCGGCGTCGCGCCATCCGGGCCACTGAGCGCACTGCTTCGGCTCAGAACGGCGTTACCGGTGCCGGGTTCCCAGGTTTGCACACAAGCCCGGCGCCCGGCTTCGATGATTGGGCGGTAGCCCGTGCAGCGGCAAAGGTTGCCCGACAGCGCCTCCAGTAAGGCCTCGTCGTCGGGTACGGAACCATTCGCCGCGCTTTCTGTATGTAGGGCAAACAGTGACATGATGATGCCCGGCGTGCAGAAACCGCACTGGGCTCCGTGACACTCCACCATCTCCTTCTGTACCGGGTGAGCTGGCTCTTGGGTCAGCGCGTCGACGGTCACCAGATGTTTGCCATGCAGGCTTCCGACGAGCGCAATGCAGCTGTTCACGCTGTCGTAGCGGAGCTGTCCGGATTGCTCAGGATCGGGCGAGCCGATCACCACGGTGCAAGCTCCGCAGTCGCCGGATGCACAGCCTTCCTTAGTGCCCGTCAGTCGCTTCCTGGTGCGCAGCCAGTCGAGGATGCTTAGATTCGGGTCGACTTGGTTGAGTTTTTGTAGTTGGCCGTTCAAGTAGAATCTGATCACAAATTTTCCCGCTCTTCTGCACTTGCGCCGGGCTCTTTCTGCTTTTCTCTTTGTTAAGACTGAGCATCAGAGTCATTGGCGTAAGCCCTTGATTGATTTCAGTAGTTGCACAGGCGATGCCGCATCACGGATGCCAAAAGTCACATGGGCCCGTTATTCTTTTTACAATTTCTTGACCAAATAGTCCAGTTTTTTGTGTAAAGACTATTCCTTTGATTGCCGCACAGAGATCGGCTATCGTCGGAGCCTCGACGTTCCAACCTGAAGTTACCCGACACCATGACCCGTCAAATCGAACCAGACTCCCCCGAAACGAAACGAACAACGTCATCAGGCGACAAGCGCAAGAAAGTGCGCCCGGGCCGAATCCGTGAGCGCAATCGTGAGCGTATTCTGATGGCCGCGGAAAAGGAGTTTTCCCAGAACGGCTTCGGAGCAACCACCGTTCAGAAAATTGCGGATAGGGCGGGCCTGCCGAAATCCAACGTGCTCTACTATTTCAGCAATAAAAAGCGCATCTACTACGCGTTGATGGATGACATCATGGGGCGGTGGAACGAGATGTTCTCGAAGATACAGCCAGAAGACGACCCCGCCACGACCCTGACCAGCTTTATTCACGCCAAGGTAGAGCTCTCCAGGACTCACCCCCTGGCATCGCGCCTGTTTGCATTGGAAATCATTCAGGGGGCGCCGGTCCTCAAGGATCATCTATCCACGACCATGCGGGAGTGGGTACAGGCGCGAGCGGGTGTGATTCAGCAGTGGATAGACGCGGGGCGAATGGCGCCCGTCGATCCGGTGCAACTCATCCTCCTGATTTGGTCATCCACGCAACATTACGCTGACTTCCAGGTCCAGATCCTCGCGATTGAGGACAAGAGCGAATACACCGAGAGTGACTTTCAGCACGCCGCGGATTTCCTGACGTCTGTCATTCTGCGCGGTTGTGGCCTCGCGCCCTAACTCCTGACTCCTGACTCAAAAGTGCCTGGCATACCGCCGTCGTATGCCATCGACGGCTCTCGGCCATGAAAATTTCCTGACTTGTTGGTCAGTTTTTTATTGACCGATCTGCCAATCCTGTTTAAATTTCCCTGAGACACGCAATCCAATCGTCGCCAACAATACCAATGCGACAGAAAACTGACGAGAGTGACCATGTCCCAGCGCAAAGCCTACCGTGCCTCTGTTTTCCACTGCATCGCCGACCCGGGTGTGGTGGGTGCGGAACGTTCCTACGAGTATTTTGAAGACGGCCTATTGGTGGTCGAGGACGGCATTGTCGTCGAGGTGGGCATGGCGGAAAGCCTGTTACCATCGCTGTCTCCTGAGGTTGAGGTCGTTCACTACGAGAATGCCCTGATAACTCCGGGCTTCGTCGATACCCATATCCATTATCCGCAGGTGGGAATCATCGGCTCCTATGGCGCTCAGTTGCTGGACTGGCTGGAAACCTACACCTTTCCCTGTGAGGGGCAATTTGATGATACCCGGCACGCTCATGCCCAGGCTGATATCTTCCTCCGCGAACTGCTGAGAAACGGAACGACGACAGCCCTGGTCTTCGGAACCGTCCACAAACAGTCGGTGGATGCCTTTTTCGAGCGCGCGTCCAAGCTGAACCTGCGGATGATTGCGGGCAAGGTGCTGATGGACCGTTGCGCTCCGGACTACCTGGTGGACACGGCGGAATCTGGTTATGCGGACAGCAAAGAACTTATCGAGCGGTGGCATGGAAAGGGCCGTTTGTCCTATGCGGTGACGCCCCGATTTGCACCGACGAGCTCTAATGAGCAGCTCGAGCTCGCAGGCAAGCTCTTCAAGGAATTCCCGGGCTTGTACATGCACACCCACATTTCCGAGAACCGACAGGAGATAGAGTGGGTCAAAGAGCTGTTTCCGGAGCGGGATGGTTATCTCGATGTATACGACCACCATGGCCTGATTGGTGAGCGGTCAGTGTTTGCACACGGTGTTCACCTGCACAACGATGAATGCCGGCGTCTGGGCGACACTGGCTCAGCGGTTGCCTTTTGCCCGACGTCGAACCTTTTCCTTGGCAGTGGTTTGCTCGACCTGGCGCACCTGGAGTCGCATGGGGTGCGCGTTGGCCTGGGCACGGATGTAGGAGCGGGTACCAGTTTTTCCCAGCTTCAAAGTCTTAACGAGGCGTATAAGGTGCTGCAACTGCAGGGGCAGAAGCTGGATCCTTTTAAGGCCTTTTACCTCGCGACACTGGGCGGAGCCCGGTCCCTCTACCTTGATGACAGGATTGGCAGCCTGCGGGCCGGGAAAGAGGCGGACTTTGTTGTGCTGGATTATGAGGCCACGCCCCTGGTCAGTTACCGCCTGAAGCATTCCAAAAGCCTGGAGGAAACACTGTTTGCCCTCATGATTCTTGGCGATGACCGTGTGGTGAAGGAAACCTTCAGCGCGGGCGCGTCCGTTCACCGCCGATAGCGTGCCACTGGCGGGCTGCCCGTTGCCGCTGATGAGCATGCCCACCCTTGGCTTGAAACCTTTCTGCCATACCTCTTCGGGTCCATCTTTTTTCTTGTGCACAATCGTTATAAGAATTGTGTTGCAATTGTTGTATACAAAAGCATAATCGGAGTTGTGGTTCCTGACCGACAAGTCAGGAAATGCCAATATGGCAAACCAGCCATCACCTGCCTCAAGGGCTCTGCTCTGGGTGATAGAAAACAACAATGATGAGGAATACCTTGTGGAAAACATCGATCAGCAGAAGCGCTCGCTCGGAGCGTTAGCGAGAACGGACTGGCTCGAGCGCATTTTCAAGCTCCGTCAGCATGGAAGCTCAGTTAAAGTTGAGCTGATGGCGGGCCTGACCACCTTCGTAACCATGGCCTACATTATCTTCGTTAATCCCAATGTTATGGCTGCGGCCGGCCTTGATCATGGTGCTGCGTTCGTCGCCACCTGTTTGGGGGCGGCACTTGGCTGCCTGCTCATGGGGTTTTACGCCAACTGGCCGGTGGGATTGGCTCCGGGCATGGGGCTCAACGCGTTTTTTACCTACACCGTCGTTGGCGAAATGGGCTATACCTGGCAGGTTGCCCTCGGCGCGGTCTTCCTCTCCGGCATCCTGTTTATGATTATGAGCCTCTCGCGAATCCGCGAATGGCTGCTTAACAGCATTCCGATGAGCCTGCGTTTTGCCATGGGGGCGGGGGTTGGTCTGTTTCTCGGGCTTATTGGCCTGAAGACGGCGGGCATTGTCGTCGACAGCCCTGCGACGCTGGTGACGATGGGGTCTTTTGGTGAACCTTCAACACTGCTGGCTGCCATCTGCTTTTTGCTGATTGCGGTGCTTAGCCACCGCAACGTTTTCGGCGCCATCCTGCTGAGCATGCTCGTGGTAACGGGGATCGGCTGGAGCATGGGGCTTGTGGAATATGGCGGGGTTGTGTCGCTCCCGCCCAGCCTGGCGCCAACCTGGCTGGCGATGGATATTGCGGGCGCGTTGAACGTGGGAATGATCAGCGTTGTGCTCGCGTTTCTCTTCGTGAACATGTTCGACACCGCGGGAACACTTATGGGGGTGGCTCATCGTGCAAACCTGGTTGACGAGAACGGCAAGATAGAAAACCTTTCCAAATCCCTTAAAGCGGACAGTACGTCCAGTGTCTTGGGCTCTTTTGTGGGCTGCCCGCCGGTAACGAGCTATGTTGAAAGCGCTTCAGGCGTGGCCGCGGGTGGTCGCACTGGTCTGACGGCCGTCACTGTCGGCTTGCTGTTCCTGCTGGCAACCTTCTTTGCACCTCTTGCGGGAATGATCCCGGCCTATGCGACCGCAGGTGCGCTGATATACGTCGCTATGTTGATGATGAGTGGAATGGCCCACATCGACTGGAAGGACATCACCGACACCATTCCGGCCATCATTACGGTGGTGATGATGCCGCTGACCTTCTCCATCGCCAATGGTATTGCGCTGGGCTTCGTTACCTATGCCACGTTGAAGCTGCTTACCGGGCAGAGGAAGAAGGTATCCGTCAGCCTGTATGTGCTCTGTGTCATCTTTATCGCCAAGTTCGCCTTCCTGTGACGGAAGAAGGCGCATGGTTGACCAAAACCCGAGGTTTTACCCCAAAACAACAACACGAGAGGTAGTAATAATGAAACTGTTGCAAAAAATCCTGCTGGCGGCGTGCGTTTTCACCGCGTTTGCTCCGGTTGCTCACGCTGAAAAATTCTTCGGCAGTTCCAGTGTGTCGCTGCTTTATAGCGATGACTATGAAATCTTTGGCTCTCAAAAAGAGTCTGCGACTGTGTTTACCTTTGAAAACGCGACCGCCCATAACTGGGGAGATACGTTCTTCTTCATTGACCGCTATCAGGTCCAGGGGGGTTCAGGTAACGCTGACTCCACCTACGGGGAGTTCGCACCTCGCCTGAGCTTGAGCTGGCTGAGCGGCCAGGACCTGGGTTTCGGGCCGGTTAAAGATGTATATCTGGCAGCCCAGTATGAGTTCGATGGTGGGGTAGAGGCGAACAACTACATGTATGGGCTTGGATTGGGCTGGGACATCCCTGGATTTCAGTACTTCAATACCAATGCCTACTATGTTGAAAACAATACCGCGTTCGACACGCCGGACGACTGGCAACTGACCGTAACATGGGGGGCACCGTTCGAACTGGGCAGCGCGTTGTTTCTCTTTGACGGGTTTGTCGACTATTCATCTGGGGTAAGTGGTGGTCAGAGTGCGGACTTGCACATCAACCCCCAGCTTAAACTCGACCTTGGCCACTTCACGGGAGAGGCTGGCGTGTTGTTCGCCGGTATAGAGTACTCGTACTGGCGTAATAAATTCGGTAGCCCGAATATAGATACGGAAAATGCCGTTAGCGCCCTGGTCAAGTTCCACTTCTGACCCTCGCTATCATCATCGGATCCATTGGGCCGCTGGTTTCAGCGGTCCAGCTGCCATCACATGACAGGAGAACTTTATGGGACGCCTTACCACACACGTACTGGATACTTCGCTGGGTCGCCCCGGACAAGGTATTCGTATCGAGGTATACCGGCTGGAGGGTGAATCGCGCACTTTGCTGAAAGAAGTCACCACCAATGATGATGGCCGCTGCGATGCCCCGATTCTTGAGGGTGAAGCCTTTACCAAAGGCCAGTTCGAACTGGTCTTTCACGCTGGTGACTATCTCCGGCGCCAGGGCGTGGAAGCCGACGAGCCGCGCTTTCTCGATGTTATCCCATTGCGTTTCGGCGTGGCTGACGCCTCTCAGCACTTTCATGTGCCCCTTCTACTGTCTCCCTACAGCTACTCCACCTACCGCGGTAGCTGAGTCGAGATGGTCAGTCATCAATACAACAGTGCGAACAAGAGAACAGGTTAATGGAAGCTTACATTCTGGATTTTGTGAATTTCATGTTGCGGTGGCTGCATGTGATTGCGGCGATTGCGTGGATTGGTGAGTCAATCTACTTCGTGATGCTGGATAACAGCCTCAAGCCGCCACAGGCCGAAAACTGCAAAAAGAAGGGGGTTTTTGGTGAGATGTGGGCCGTGCATGGGGGCGGTTTCTATCACAACCAAAAGTACGCCACCAGCCCGGGTACTTTGCCTGCCGACCTGCATTGGTCGTTCTGGAAATCGTACACCACCTGGCTGTCGGGTTTCGCACTGTTCGTTATTCTCTACATGGTCAACCCAGGCTTCTACCTGGTTAACACCAATAGCAGTTGGCAGTGGGCTGCTGAGCTAAGTGGATGGCAGGCCAACGTTTCGGCGGTGCTTTTCCTGGCATTCGGGTGGGTTGTATACAATGAGTTGTGCAAGCGCATAAGCCCCAACATGGAGCGCGACGGCATTCTGAGTATTGCGGTTGGGGTGCTTCTTGTCATTGTTGCCTATGTAAGCACGCAATTGTTTGCTGGCCGCGCCGCCTTCCTTCTGACTGGTGCCGTCATGGCGACAGCCATGTCCGCGAACGTTTTTTTCTGGATCATTCCGGGCCAGCGCCGCATGGTCGATGCCATGAAGGCGGGCGAGGAGCCCAATCCGATTGATGGCAAGCGCGGTAAACAACGCTCTGTACACAATACCTACTTCACGCTGCCCGTCGTTCTGCTGATGATCAGTAATCACTACGCCTTTGCGTATACAGAGGCTCAGGCGTGGTTGGTGATGTCGCTGCTCATATTTGCCGGCGCCGTTATCCGCCAGTTTTTCGTACTGATGCACGCGGGCAAAACCCAGCCTTCCTACCTTCTCGCAGGCGGTGTGCTGATTCTGCTGACGTTCTGGGTGGCCGCGCCCACGGGAGAGTCCCAGGTGGCAGTGGCTCAGGCAAACGCCGAGCCCAGTACGACACAGGAGACAAGTGAATCCCCCCTGGCTGCCAACGTGGGCGCGACAATTGAACAGCACTGTGTGGGTTGCCATTCGAAGCAACCGGAGAACCCGGCGTTTTCGGCTCCGCCTGCGGGCTTTGCGTTTGATGCGGTTGATCAGATTCTCAGCCATCAGGCCAAGATCCAGGAGGTTGTGGCGAACGGATACATGCCGCTGGGCAACTCCACGAACATGACGAAAGAAGAGCGCGAAATCATCAAGAACTGGGGTGAATGAGTGTTGCGTTCAAGTTGGATACAATATAGTATGATTAAGTATACAATGAACATTGAAGGCGAGTCGGCACCAACGGCCTGCCAAACGGATTGGAAAAAGGAAGTTGCTTGATGAGTCCGGCTAATCCAGATCATTACCCCCGAGACCTGATTGGTTACGGTTCTGAGCCTCCCCATGCAAATTGGCCTGGTCGGGCACGCATTGCCGTGCAGTTCGTTCTCAATTACGAGGAAGGTGCGGAGAACTGCGTTCTGCATGGCGATACGCATTCGGAGCAGTTCCTGTCCGAAATCGCCGGGGCCGAGGCCTACCCAAGCCGGCACATGAGCATGGAATCAATTTATGAGTACGGCTCGCGGGCAGGGGTATGGCGGGTACTGAACGAGTTCCAGCGTCGCGGCATGCCGCTGACGGTGTTTGGCGTGGCGATGGCGCTTGAGCGGCACCCCGAACTTGCCCATGCCTTTAAAGAACTGGGTCACGAGGTCGCCTGTCACGGTTGGCGCTGGATTCATTACCAGAATATTCCGGAAAGTATAGAGCGCGCGCATATGCGTCGGGCCATCGAGATCTTCGAGGCTTTATACGGTGAGAAACCGGCTGGGTGGTATACCGGGCGCGACAGCGAGAACACGCGCCGTCTGGTACTGGACGAAGGCAGCTTTCTCTACGACAGCGATTACTACGGAGACGATCTGCCGTTCTGGACCCGTCAGTACGATAGCCAGGGCGAGATGCACAACCATCTGGTGGTGCCTTATGCCCTGGACACCAACGACATGCGCTTTGCTTCAGCACAAGGCTTCGGCACCGGAGAGGACTTTTACCAGTATTTGCGGGATGCCTTCGACGTGCTTTATGCCGAGGGTGAGGACGTGCCAAAGATGCTGTCCGTTGGTCTCCACTGTCGGCTGGTAGGTCGGCCGGGGCGCTTTCGGGCCCTGCAGCGATTCCTCGATCACATAGAAGCCCATGATCGTGTCTGGGTTACGAGACGTGTGGATATTGCCCGCCATTGGGCCGAGCACCACCACCCGCTCTCATCCAAGGAGCAGCAATGAGCAATCGATCTGTGAACAAACCTACGTATTACGCTCCCGCTGGCGGGCATCCGCCTCAGACCCAGTTGTTGTCTGACCGTGCGGTTTTTACTGAAGCCTACGCCATCATTCCCAGGGGCGTGATGCGGGATATCGTCGCCAGTGCCTTGCCGCATTGGGAAAAAACCCGGCTTTGGGTGCTTTCACGCCCGCTGTCCGGGTTCGCCGAAACCTTCTCCCAGTACATCATGGAAGTGTCTCCGGGGGGCGGCAGCTCGCGACCAGAGCTGGACTCATGCGCAGAAGGGGTCCTGTTTGTGGTTGAAGGCGAGATGGCCCTGACCATCGCCGGCCAACAACACCGGATGCAGGAGGGCGGCTATGCCTTTATCCCGCCGGGTGCGTCCTGGCAAGTGTTCAACGAGAGCGACGCGACGCTGCGTTTTCACTGGGTGCGAAAAGCCTACGAGCATGTAGACGGCATTGATGTGCCTGAGGCCTTTGTCACCAATGAGACAGACATAACGCCCACCGAGATGCCAGGAACTGAGGGTCGTTGGACGACAACACGCTTTGTTGATCCGCAGGACATTCGCCACGACATGCACGTAAATATTGTCAATTTCCAGCCCGGCGGAGTCATTCCATTTGCCGAGACCCACGTGATGGAGCATGGCCTTTACGTGCTGGAAGGGAAGGCGGTTTATCACCTCAACCAGGATTGGGTTGAAGTGGAGGCGGGTGACTACATGTGGCTTCGGGCCTTCTGCCCGCAAGCATGCTACGCCGGTGGGCCGGGACCTTTCCGTTACCTGCTTTACAAGGACGTGAACCGGCACATGAAACTCAGCGGATTCGGTTCGCGCTGAGCTGAGACGAGGACATTTTATGCTGGAACTCAAAGCACAACCGCTGAGCCAGGAGGCATTCGCCGAGTTTGGGGATGTTATAGACCGGCGCACGGCTGACTCCTTTGCCATCAATGCAGGGCGCACCCAGCGCCACCATGATCTGGCGAAGGTGGAGCTGCTCGGTGATGAGGCACGGGTTCTGGTGAGTATTTTTGTCAGCCAGCCGGTGACGTTACCGCTTGAGCTGTCGTTCCTGGAGCGCCACCCGCAAGGCAGCCAGGCCTTTATGCCCCTGCACGAGGAGCGATTCCTGGTTGTTGTCGCACCCCCAGGCGACACGATCAGCCCTGATGAAGTTCGCGCCTTTGTCACCGATGGTTTCCAGGGAGTGAATTACCGCGCGGGTACCTGGCACGCCGTGCAGTCGGTGTTGGATCGGGAAGGCGAATTCCTGGTTATCGATCGCGGCGGTCCGGGGCACAACTGCGACGAGTACGGAATGGAGGTGCGTGTGCTCCTCGACCTATCTGACTGATCCACTGGCTGAATTTCCATTCAACCTTTACCGACGGTGCACAGACGTTTCATGCGCCGGGACGAGCTTCGCCTCGAATACAAGAACAACCTTACTTCGGAGGAAACACCATGACTCGCATGACCGCAGCAGAAGCCGCTGTTCACGTTTTGAAGAAAGAAGGTATCGATATTGCCTTTGGAGTGCCCGGAGCGGCGATTAACCCGTTCTATTCCGCCATGCGCAAGGTTGGAGGGGTTGACCACGTCCTCGCGCGCCACGTGGAGGGGGCCTCTCATATGGCGGAGGGTTACACCCGCACAAAAGCAGGCAACATCGGTGTCTGCATCGGAACGTCAGGACCTGCTGGCACCGACATGATCACCGGGCTGTACTCTGCCACGGGCGACTCCATACCCATTCTCTGCATCACTGGGCAGGCGCCGCGAAGCAAGCTGCACAAGGAAGACTTTCAGGCGGTGAACATCCAGGCCATCGCCGGCCCGGTGACCAAATGGGCGGTTACCGTCCTCGAGCCGGCCCAGGTGCCGCGGGCGTTCCAGCAGGCGTTCCAGTTGATGCGCAGCTCCCGCCCTGGTCCTGTTCTGATTGACCTGCCCATCGATGTGCAGATGAGCGAGATCGAATTTGATCCGGACACCTACGAATCGTTGCCTGCCTACAAGCCGGCGGCTTCACGGGCGCAGATCGAGAAAGCGCTTACCTTGCTGAACGATGCTGACAAGCCCCTGCTGGTTGCCGGTGGCGGCGTTATCAACAGTGATGCGAGCGACCTTCTGGTTGAGTTTGCAGAGCTTACGGGTGTTCCCGTTGTTCCGACCTTGATGGGCTGGGGGACGATTCCCGATGACCATCCATTGATGGCCGGCATGGTGGGGCTCCAGACGTCCCATCGTTATGGCAACGCCACCATGCTCGCGTCCGACTTCGTGATGGGCATTGGTAACCGCTGGGCGAACCGGCACACCGGTAGCATTGAGGCCTATACCAGGGACCGGAAGTTTGTTCATGTTGACATCGAGCCCACCCAGATCGGCCGTATCTTCGGGCCGGATTATGGGATTGTCTCTGATGCCAAGGCGGCGCTGGAACTCTTCATTACCGTGGCCAAGGAGTGGCGCGCCGCAGGCAAGCTCAAGGACCGCGGCGCCTGGGCTCAGGAATGCCAGGAGCGCAAGCAGACCCTGCTGCGCAAGACTCACTTCGACAATGTGCCGGTCAAGCCGCAGCGCGTCTACGAAGAGATGAACAAGGTGTTCGGCAAGAACGTCCGGTACGTGACCGCCATCGGCCTGTCCCAGATCGCCGGGGCGCAGTTCCTGCACGTGTACAAACCGCGGCACTGGATCAACTGCGGCCAGGCCGGACCGCTGGGCTGGACCATTCCAGCAGCTCTGGGCGTATGCCGTGCCGATCCCGAGGCCGAGGTCGTCGCTCTCTCCGGGGACTACGACTTCCAGTTCATGATTGAGGAGTTGGCGGCCGGGGCACAGTTCAAGCTGCCCTACATCCATGTCCTCGTGAACAACTCGTATCTGGGGCTGATCCGTCAGGCGCAACGTGGTTTCGACATGGACTACTGCGTACAGCTGTCGTTCGAGAACGTTAACTGCCCGGAGATAAACGACTATGGCGTTGATCACGTCTCGGTTGTCGAAGGCCTTGGTTGCAAGGCGTTGCGGGTCACCAAGCCTGATGACATTGGCCCGGCGTTTGTACAGGCGCGGCAACTGATGCACGAACACCGTGTGCCGGTTGTGGTCGAGATCATCCTTGAGCGTGTGACCAACATTGCCATGGGGACCGACCTTGACGGTGTTAACGAGTTCGAAGCATTGGTAGAGAACGTCACCGATGCGCCGACCTCAATTGCCAGCCTGACCTGAGTATCGCAATCAATCGCCCCCGACCTGTGGAAAGTGTCAGGTAGGGGGCGAAGACCCAAAAATGGACGAGTAGGAGACCCAAAAATGCCTAAGTTTGCAGCGAATCTAAGCATGCTGTTCACCGAGGAGGATTTTCTTGACCGCTTCCAGGCCGCCGCGTCGGCAGGCTTCCAGGGCGTAGAGTATCTTTTCCCCTACGATTACCCCGCGGCAGACATCAAAAAGCAGTTGGATGCCCATGGCCTTACCCAAGTGCTGCACAACCTTCCGGCCGGGGATTGGGCAGCTGGTGAGCGCGGTATTGCTTGCCACCCGGATCGGGTCGACGAGTTTCGTGAAGGCGTGGACCTGGCGGTTGACTACGCCACCGTGCTTGGGTGCAAGCAACTGAATTGTCTGGCGGGTATCCGACCAAACACGGTAAGCGAAGAACAGGCCCGTCGAACCCTGATCGACAACCTGCGCTTTGCCGCCGAAAAACTGAAAGCGGCGGGCATCCTGTTGCTCGCCGAGCCCATCAATACCCGCGACATACCCGGCTTCTTCCTCAACCGGACGGGGCAGGCCCTGGCGTTGTTCGAGGAAGTGGGCAGCGACAACCTGCAACTGCAATACGACATCTATCACATGCAGATCATGGAGGGCGACCTGGCCCCGACCATCGAAAAGCACCTTTCACAAATCGGCCATGTGCAGCTGGCAGACAATCCAGGGCGCCACGAGCCCGGCACCGGGGAAATCAATTACCCGTTCCTGTTCGGCCATCTTGATCGCCTGGGCTACCAGGGGTGGATCGGCTGCGAGTACAAGCCTGCGACGACGACGCTCGAAGGTCTCGGCTGGCTGGATAACGCACGATAAGGTCATTCAACAAAAAAGTGAGTAAGGAGAGGATTATGAGCAAGATCGGATTTATTGGTCTCGGGATTATGGGCCGGCCCATGGCCGGACACCTGCTGGAAGCAGGCCACGAGTTGGTAACCTACGTTAAGTATGGCTCTCTGGACGAAGGCCTGGCGGCCAAGGGCATGAAAGAAGTCGATAGCCCCAAGGCAGTTGCGGAACAGGCCGAGATTATCATCACCATGGTGCCTGACACCCCCGATGTTGAGGACGTGCTGCTTGGCGAGGCCGGCATCGTTGAAGGCATCCAGCCTGGTACGCTGGTCATCGATATGAGCTCCATTGCGCCGATCCCCACCCAGGCATTTGCCAAGCGCATCACTGAGGCTGGTGGTGAATACGTCGACGCTCCGGTGTCTGGTGGCGAGGGTGGCGCTGTTAACGCAACCCTGACCATTATGGTGGGTGGTACCAATGAAGGCTTTAACCGGGCCCTGCCCGTCCTTGAGGTAATGGGTAAGACCATCACCCATATTGGCGAGCACGGCGCCGGTCAGATCTGCAAGGTTGCCAACCAGATCGTCGTAGCGCTGACCATCCAGGCCGCGGCTGAAGGCCTGCTTTTCGCCTCGAAAGCCGGAGCGGATGTAACGAAAGTGCGTGAGGCCCTGCTGGGTGGTCTGGCCCAGTCGAAGATCCTCGATGTCCACGGAGAGCGCATGATCAAGCGCACCTTTGACCCTGGCTTCCGTATTCGCCTGCACCAGAAGGACCTCAACCTGGCCCTGGAAAGTGCACGCAGCCTGAATCTGTCGCTGCCTGGTACCGCCAATGCCCAGCAACTGTTCCAGGCCTGCGCCGCGAACAACGGTGCGGATTGGGACCACGCAGGCATTGTGAAGGCCCTGGAAAAGCTGGCTGACCACGAGATCGGTGCCTAGTTAAGCTGCCGGCGCAGCACCCAAACCCAATGGCCGGTGTCGATTCGGCACCAGTCATTGGGGCGCCGGCGTACCACGTCGTTTCTTTATTTTCTATCCGTTGTGAGGAGCCGCTGATGCACGCCTTGTCCGATTCGCTGTCCTTTGATCATCCGACAGAAGTGAATGTCTGGCTCAGGCAGCTTGCCGCAACGGCAGTATCTGCCGTCCACCCCGATACGCTGCTTTCGGCCGGCCAGCTACCGCCGCGCCCGTCCGGACGTACCGTTGTGATTGGGGCTGGCAAAGCGGCGGCGGCAATGGCGGCGGCCTTCGAGCGCACGTGGGCTGACGCCTACGACGACGCTGACCTTTCCGGTCTGGTTGTTACCCGTTATGGCCATGGCGCGGAATGTCGTCACATCGAGGTATTGGAAGCCTCCCATCCCATGCCGGACGAGTTGGGCGAGAAGGCCGCCCAGCGCATGCTCGATTTGTTATCCGGGCTGACCGGGAATGATCTTGTTGTCGCGTTGATTTCGGGGGGCGGTTCCGCGCTCATGACGCTGCCGGCGCCAGGGCTGACGCTGCAGCAAAAGCAGGCCATTAACAAGACGCTGTTGCGTTGTGGCGCCCCGATCCGAGAGATCAACACGGTGCGGCGCCATCTTTCGCGCGTCAAGGGCGGGCGCTTGGCCGTCGCCGCCCATCCGGCGAGGGTGATTACCTACCTGATTTCCGATGTGCCTGGCGACGATCCTGCGCTCATCGCCTCAGGGCCGACCATTCCAGATGCGACAACGCCAATGGATGCGCTGGAAATACTGGAGCGGTACTCCATAGACATTCCAGAGGCCGTGCGTCGCCACCTGCTCAGTGACGATACCGCGCCCAAGCCGCACTCACCCGAATTTGGACTTGATCGTACGATCGTCCAGGCCAGGGCCTTTGATGCACTCCGAGCCGCGGAGGCCTCCGCAAATCTGGCCGGTGTCGCCGTTCGTGTGTTGGGTGACGATCTTGAAGGAGAGGCGAGGGAGCTCGGAGCTGAGCATGCGACAATGGCGTTGAAGCTGCAAAAAGACCTCAAAGAACCACTGTTGATCCTTTCGGGTGGCGAGACCAGTGTTACGGTGTCCGGTGAAGGGCGAGGAGGTCGTAACGTCGAATACCTCCTGGGTGCCATCTCGGTCCTTCAGGGAGCGTCCAATATTCACGCGTTGGCCATCGACACGGACGGTATTGATGGCTCCGAAGATAACGCCGGCGCCATTTTTGGTCCCAATGACTGGTCGCGGGTTCAGGCCCTGAAGCTTGATCCTGCCAGCTATCTCGCCCGCAATGACGCCTACAGCTTTTTCGAGGCACTCGATGGCTTGATCATCACGGGTCCGACTCGCACCAACGTTAATGATTTCCGGGCCATTCTGGTGCTTCCGAAATCCATGTGAGCCCCGAAGTCTAAGTGAGCACAATGCCGAACATCAACAGCGTTCCCACACCTGAATGCTCTGGCCGGACCCTGTTATTTGGTGCCGGCTTTCTTCCGGGCAAAGCCGATGTGTGAAAACACCGCATGCAGGTCATCCGTCGTGCTTTCGTTATCAAAGTTCAGTTTCGCATCAATATGATCCATGTGATGCATCATCAATGAAACGGCTTTGTCGGTGTCACGGGCCGATATCGCATCCAGTAACTGGTTGTGCTCATCATAGGAACAGTGCGAACGGGTTCCCTTTTCGTACTGGGCGATGATCAGCGAGGTCTGAGAAACCAGGCTGCGCTGGAAGCCTACGAAGGGGGTATTGTTCGCCGCTTCGGCCAGTTTCAGGTGGAACTCGCCGGACAAGCGGATACCGGCGCCCCGATCCCCTCGGGCGAAGCAATCATGCTCCTCTGTCACCATCCCCCGTAGCTCATCAATCTGTTCTTCCGTGGCGTGCTGAACGGCAAGCTCCGTGATGGCACGTTCGACCAAACGCCTTGCGTAGAGAATCTGGCGGGCTTCCTCCACGCTTGGGCTGGCCACCATTGCGCCCCGGTTGGGGCGAATGGAAACGACACCCTCATGGGCAAGTTGTGACAGCTCCCGCCGGATAATCGTGCGGCTGACGCCAAAAATCTCTCCTAACGCCTCTTCGCTCAACTTGGTTCCCGGGGCCAGCCGATGCTCAAGAATAGCGTCGAACATGTGGGCGTATATGGTGTCGCTTGTCGCCCCCGTCCGTTTTTTCTCGGCTCGGTTCGGGCTTTTGGTGGGCTGCGCTTGTTTGCTCATAATGTCTCGCGAATGAGGTGGTGGAAGTACGGAATCCGGTAGTGGGATAGTATACGAGAAAAGCCCCCGTTTAGCCGAGCCTGATCCAGTCACGAGCCACCTTTCGGAGCTCCAGGCCATCAATGGAGTTGGAGAAGGAGCAAAAAAAACCCGCCAGGAGGCGGGTAAAAACACACTGAGGCAAGTCGAGTGTGTTGCAGGAGGGCGGGTAAGGTTCGCAGATCGAATGTCACAAAACCTTCCCGCCGTGGCCACGATGACCTGATCAAAGAGTAACACAATTCAACAATAAATGAATACATATTGTTTCTATATTGTATCCCATAAATTAATAACATTCGTATTTTCAGGTCAATTATGGATCAGGGTCAGTGAGCGGGCGTCATGTTGAGCTCAGAGATATTACCGGCCCGCAAAAAGAATTGCCTCGCATTGATGTCTATGTTAATTGTATACGATATTTTTGGTTTGGCGCTCTACAATCCGGGTGTCGACCGCGTACATTGAAATATCAGGAGCATACAATGAGCCGTTTTCAAACGCTGACTCCGTCCAGCCTTGGGCGCGAGGACTTCGTGGCCGCATTTGCGGACATCTATGAGCATTCACCGTGGGTGGCGGATAAAGCCTATGAGATGGGCATCGATGAAACATGTAATGAGGTCGAACGCCTGCATGAGCGGATGGCCAACATCCTTCTCAGTGCGGATCGCGACACCCAGTTGGCATTGATCAACGCCCACCCTGACCTCGCAGGCAAAGCCGCTATGCGTGGAGAGCTGACGGTCTCCAGTACTTCCGAGCAGGCCGGTGCCGGCATTCAGGATTGTAGCCCGGAAGAGTTTGAGCGCTTTGTCAGGCTGAACGAGGGATACAAAGCCAAGTTCGGGTTTATTTTTGTTATGGCAGTGCGGGGCAGTAATCGACACCAGATACTGGCGTCGTTCGAGGAGCGTATTCACAACTCTCCCGAGCAGGAATTTCAGCGCGCTCTGAGCGAGATCAATAAAATTGCTTTATTCCGCCTGCAAGCCATGTAGCCGATTGAATACCGAATCGGTTTGCTTTAGGTTCCAAGCGTGAATCTTTTAGGTCTCTGACGCGTATATCCCTTCGTTCTCCCTCCGAAACTGAACTACACTTTGTTGTGTAGTTCGCTAACAGGATGTGGGCCTAGGTATGTTCAACGCATGGAAGTCCTTTCAGTCACTGTCCGTACTCCACTGGGTAGTGATTTCCCTCTCGTTACTTCTTACCTTCACCGCCTGGCAGGTTTCGTCTCGAATTGCCGAGGAGAAAGCCCGGGAGCAGTTTGATCATCAGGTGGAGCAGCTTGATGAGCTTCTGCGGGACCGGATGCAGAAATATGAATTTGCATTGATGTTCGGTGCAGGCGCTATCCGGGCTTCAGAGGGCAATGTGAATCTGGAGATGTGGAAGCGCTTCAGCGAAGTGCTGGCGCTTCAGGAGCGTCTGCCAGGCATTAATGGTATCGGGGTTATTGAGCGTGTTGCCGCTGAGAATCTGGACGACTATATAGCGGAAAAACAACAGGAGCGTTCCTACTTCCGGGTTCATCCTTCCCACGGTGGCGATGATTTCTGGCCCATTGTCTACATTGAGCCAGAGACGTCCAACAGGGCGGCGGTCGGGCTCGACATGGCCCATGAGTCGAACCGGTATCAGGCGGCGCTCAAGGCGATGCGAACCGGTCAGACCCAGATAACGGGCCCTATTGTATTGGTACAGGATGAGGAAAAAACACCTGGGTTCCTTTTCTACCGGCCTTTTTACCAGTCAGCCGAAGTACCACCGGCCGATCAGCGTGAGTCGTTGTTCAGAGGGCTGATCTACGCGCCTTTCATCATGTCGAAACTGATGGAAGGCACGCTCGCCAACGTCAACCGGCTTGTTCACTTTCGGGTCATGGATGGCGAATCCCGCCTGTACAGTGAACTCGATGAAACCCGGGGGGCTAATTACGACCCCACACCCATGTTCGAGACGTCGTATGTGATGGATATGTACGGTCGTCAGTGGCATTTCGATGTCCAGACCACCCGGCGCTTTGAAACGTTCAATGCCGGTAAGCAGCCCATTAGCATTCTGGTCAGCGGCCTCGTTATCAATACCTTGATTTTGCTGGTCTTTGCGCTCATGGCTAACGCTCGCCGTCGCGCCGAGAGCGAGGTTGTTGAGAAAACGTCTGAGCTGCGGGAAAGCCTGGATTTTATCAACACGCTGACCGACCACCTGCCGCTGACAGTGTCCGTCTGGGACTCCCGACTCACGTGCCGTTTTATGAACGCCTGCGGAGAACACTGGTTTCCCTTCAGCAAAGAAGAAGCCATTGGCCACAATCTGGAGCAGATGCTTGGCCCCGACCTCGTCAAAGAACGCAATACACTCTATCAGCAGGCGCTGGGTGGAAAGAGCGTTCAGGCCGGTGCTTCGCTTGCGAACCGTAAAGGCGAGATTCGTGATGTTGTGGTCAGTTATCACCCGGTAACGTTGCAGGGCGAGCAGTGTTTCATGGCGACCACGATTGATGTGACCGATATCGTACAGCGCGAAAAGGAGCTGGAAGTTCTGAATGCGGAACTCAAGGAGCAGAAGCAGGAGGCGGAATCGGCGGTGACCGTCAAAACCGCTTTCCTTGCGAATATGAGCCACGAAATCCGCACACCCATGAACGCGATTATCGGTGTGCTGGTGCTGTTGCAGGAAGCTGGGCTGGAGGATCACCCCCGGAGACTCGTAAAGAAAGCCTTCTCGGCGTCAGAGGCCCTCCTGCAGCTCCTGAATGACATTCTGGACCTCTCCAAGATCGAAGCGGATCACATAGAGCTGGACATCCATCCATTTGACATCGACGCGCTGGTTCATCGCAGCGTCGACCTGTTTGCCATTGTTGCGGAAGAAAAAGGCCTGAAACTCAGGGTGTCCATTGATCCCGGGACACCCAATCGGGTGACGGGCGATCTTTTACGCATTTCCCAGATATGCACCAATCTTGTCGGCAATGCCGTCAAATTCACCCGTAAGGGCGGTATCGATGTCAGGATTGATTATCGGACTGAGAGTCAGGCAAGCGGTTATCTGCAAATTGAAGTTGTGGATACCGGTGTGGGGATCAAACCCGAGGACCAGGGGCGAATTTTTGAGAACTTCCGGCAAGCGGACGAATCCACGAGCCGGAATTTCGGTGGGACCGGGTTAGGCCTTGCCATCAGCCAAAGACTGGCATTATTGATGAAGGCGGAGTTCACCCTGGAGAGCGACATTGGCCAGGGCTCGACTTTCCGGCTTTTGGTGCCTGTAGGTGTCTCTCAGGACGATGGCACAGTAAGTTCCTCGAGGACGGGAAGGCCGATTCACGTCTTCCATTACGGTTTTCGTGCCAATCTGGCCTTGCTCGAGGATTATAGGGAGCACTGGCGCCTGACACTTGAAACCGTCGATGACATGTCGCAGTGGCCTGGTATCCTCGAGACTATTGCGAAGGTCGAACACGTCGAAGACAGGTTCTTCCTGATTGACATGGAAGGCACGGAACCAGGCTTACTGGATGGTTTCGTGACTGAGATCCTGACTCATCCCGGCAGGTACCCGCTCTGGGCCATACTGATCATCGCCCCCGCCGGCTATTGGCGGGACTGGGTGGCGGACTTCGAGCGTTCCGGCGGGCACATGGCTTTTGAACCCCTGACGCCATCAAAGCTCTTCGAGCACTTCTCCCAAAGACACGGGAATACTCCGGATTCGCGGGGCGGGGGCAAGCCCCAGTTTGACGGGCTATCCGCGCTGGTTGTCGACGATGTGCCCTTGAACTGCGAAATTGTTGAGAGTTACCTGAGTTCGTTTGGTGTCGATGTGCAGTCTGTCCAGACAGGGGACCAGGCCGTCGAGTGCTTAGGGCAGAGGGGGTTCGACCTCATACTGATGGACCTTCACCTGGACGGTGAAACCGGACAGGAGGTTACCGAGCGCATCCATGGCTGTGCCAACGCAAATGACTCGATCATCGTTGCACTCTCGGCCTCTATTTCCGATCACGACCGCATGACGGCCAAGGCGGCGGGAATGCAGGACTATCTCACCAAACCGGTGGTTCCCAAGGATATCCAATTACTGCTGGAAACCTATTTTGAAGATCGTCGGTCAGTGGTTTACACACCCGAGGTGTCCGACGACAGTGAGGTATCCAACGACACGGAGACAGCGGTAACGGAAATGCCGGAATTTATTTCACGCCAGGCTTACGACCGTCTTTTCAGTGACGACAGTGCTTTGTTCACACGGTGTGTCAGAAGTTTTATCGCCAGTTCTGCGGAGATGGTTGCTGAGGTCCGGAAGGCAACGCTGGCGGAGGATGCCCGTCACATGGCGCACAAAATCAAGGGGGCCGCCGCCAGTATTGCCGACACAGAGCTTGCTCAGGTGGCTGGTCAGGTTGAGAACGCCGAGGAGGACCGTACGTCGCTGTCCATGTTACCTCAATTGCTCAATCTGCTTCTTGATCATAGTCGTCGTTTGGAGCAGCATTTTAAGGTGATTGCTCCTGCGGACAATGCCGATAACTCCGGAGTGGAACTACAGGTAGCTCTCTCTCGCGTGAAGACGAAACTGAGTGGCAATCGTATCGCTGAAGATGAAGATCTGAGGGTGATCTTGAATCATCTTATCGCCAGCAGCCAGATGAAACTGGCGAACAGACTGAGGCAAGCGTTGGAGGTCTATGACTTTCAGCAAGCACTCGCGCTATTGGATGATGTCCAAACGGAGTACAGACCAGACAATGAGCCATAAAAAACAGCCAGTTGTGCTTGTTGTGGAAGATAACCCTACGGGTATCGCCAGTCTGGTGGGGATATTGGGAGCGGCCTGTGAACTTGTTGTTGCCAAATCGCTGGCAGAGGCAAAGCGCTGCCTCTCACCGGACATGGACGCTGTGCTTCTTGACCTCTATCTGCCCGACGGCAAAGGCATTGAGTTCCTGAAGCGCTTGAAGTCGGCCCCGGCCTACCGGGAACTTCCGGTGATCTGTATTTCGGCTTCCGACCAGAGCAGCGATATTGAGGAAGCGTTCAGAGAAGGTGCTATTGATTATGTCCTCAAACCTTTCAATAAAATCATTCTGAGTGCCAAGGTTTCAACCTTTGTTGATTTCAAGCGAAAAACGGATCTGCTGGCGGCTCAGGCGTTGCGGGATACACTGACCGGGATCGGAAACCGTCGGATGTTTGAGCAGCAATTGGACCTGGAGTGGCGGAGGGCTCTCCGAAACGAGCTTTCCCTCGGCCTTGCTTTGGTGGATATGGATCAATTCAAAAACATTAATGATCAATTTGGGCATGCTCAGGGTGATGTTTGCCTGCAACTTCTGGCGACGTCCATGGAAAAGGCGTTTGGCCGCGCTGGCGATGTGGTGGCAAGACTCGGCGGCGATGAGTTTGTAGCCATGTTGCCTGGCGCCTCACTCGCGAATACGGTTCGGGCGGCCAAGCGTCTGGCGCAGGTTCTGGACGCTGAACACGAAAAATGTCGCCGTAGTGGGCAGGCTTGCCCTAACTTTTCGGTGTCAGTCGGTTGCTACGCCGTCGTTCCTCATAAAGAGACGAATTCTTCAGAGTTGAAGGAAGCGGCGGATCGATATCTTTATGAGGCAAAACGGGAAGGGGGGCGTAGCTGTGTCAGACCTGCCATCTAAGCTGGATCGGGACGACTCGATTGGAACGCACCTCTTTCAGGTGAAACCCAGAGTCATGGTCGTGGACGACGAACCCACTAATATACGCGTGTTGTCGGAAGCACTGAAAAGCGATCATGACATTATCGTGACCACCAGCGCGGAACAGGCGTTGGAGCTTCTCGATAAGGGAGAGCGTCCTCATTTGTTGCTGCTGGATATCATGATGCCGGACATGGATGGTCTGGAACTGTGTCGGCGGCTGAAGAAACGCCAGGAGCTTCAGCATATTCCGGTTATCTTCATCACGGCACTCATTGACACTGACAGCGAAGAGAAAGGGTTTGAGGCAGGGGCTGTGGATTTTATTCGCAAGCCAATCAGCATTCCTTCTGTACGGGCGAGAGTGCGCACTCACATTTCCCTGAAGGGCATGCTTGATCATATGGTCGAGCTCAATCAAACGTTAAGCGAGAGATTGCATCAAATGGACCAGTTGAACTGGCGGTTGATGCAGAAACAGAAACGGAAACGGGACCGGGCCACTGCTTCAAGAAACCTCTATGAGCAGGCCTTCATGTCAACCTCGGAAGGCATTGCGGTGCTTGATTCAGAAGGAAAGATCACTGCAGTAAACCCGTCCTACAGCCGTATTACCGGTTACTCCGAAGGAGAAGCCCTGGGTCGGTATCATGACATTCTTGATATGCGCGTGGATAAACGCCGAGACAGCACCAGTATTCTGGATTATTTGGAGATACATCATCACTGGTCGGGGGAGATCTACAACCGCAGAAGGAATGGCGAGGTATACCCGGAGCTAAGAACGATCAGCACGATAGTGGCTGATGACGGCCAGGTGACCCACTACGTGACGGTCTTTAACGATATCACCAACCTGAAAGAGACCGAGCAGCGGCTGGAAGAACTGACCTGGCGTGATCCCGTTACCGGGTTCCCCAACAGGGCCCTTTTCCTGGACCAACTGAGTACGGTACTGAAGTTGTGTCATCACGGTGGCATGACCACGGCGGTGATCGTTGTTGATATCAACAACTTCCGATATATAAACGAGACCTATGGTTTCGACTGCGGTGATATTGTCATTCAGACGTTTGCCGAGAGGGTCAGGAAGGCTTGCCATGAAGACGATTCCATCGCTCGTCTGTCCGGCGATGAATTTGGAATAGTGCTGGCACCAAAGCAGTGGACGTTGGACGAAGCTTACCGGATAGCGCTGCGGTTGTTCGAGCGTATTCAGGAGGCTCTGCGGGAACCCGTCCCTTATCGCTCGGAAGGGGCGTTAACGATAGAGGCAACCGGTGGCATTGCGCTGTACCCGACAGAAAGCTCCGACATGCCATCCCTGGCCTTACGCCATGCCGAAACGGCGCACCGAAATGCCAAGGACTCGAACCGGGCTGTTGCGATGTTTGAAGATTCCATGAGCGAGAATATCCGGCGGCAAATGGCGGTGGAGTCGGAACTGGCCCGAGCGATTACCGAGAACGAAATTGCAATGTATGCCCAGCCCCAGCTTAGCCCGGACCGGGAACTGGCGGGCATCGAACTGCTGGTTCGCTGGGATCATCCGGAAAGAGGGTTGTTGGGGCCCGGCGAATTTATTCCTTTTGCCGAGCGGACCCGGCAGATTGTCGCCCTGGAGCGCCATATCGTTCGCGTGTGCCTGGGAATGTTGGCTCAGATGAGAGCAGATTCGCGACAACTTCGCTGTTCGATCAATATTTCCGCCAAGCACATGGCGGAGGAAGATTTTGCCGAGGCGATCCTCGGGTTGGTCGCAGACTCGGGTTACCCACCGGCGCTGATTACGTTCGAGTTGACGGAAAGCGTGATGGTGAAAGATGTGGATGCCGTTGTCGAAAAGATGGAGAAGATACGGAACCTTGGCTGCACGTTCTCGCTGGATGATTTCGGGACGGGTTATTCCTCGCTCTCCCAGTTGCGCCGGCTGCCCATATCGGAAATCAAGATTGACCGGTCGTTTGTGCTTTCGGCATTAAGCGATTCCACGTCTGCCGATATTGTCGATATGGTGAAACGTATCGGCGAATCCATGAATGTTCGAGTTGTGGCGGAGGGAGTGGAAACGCAAGAACATGCGGATTTCCTGAAAGCCCACCATCCGGGGATTTATTTACAGGGGTACTTCTTTGGGCGCCCGGCACTGTTGTGGACCTTTTTCGTAGAGAGGCCGAACTGAACGCTGCGTCTGGGATTGCCCCGGGTTCTATCTACGTCAATGCCTCAATCGCCTTCGCGTCAGTAGCGAAAATGTTCTCCTCTTTGATCAGTTGCGCCAGTCCTGTCCTTGAAAGGGCTCCTCTCAACGGAAGCTTTGGGCCAGACAGGTAGAGGGTAATGCCTCTGGCATCCAGAAAAGACCAGATGTCCTGCAGGGTGTCCAGGCCAGTAGAGTCGACCTGATTCAGGGAAGACGCAGAAATAAGCACGGCTCTCAGATTCGGGTCGGCATCCACACGCTTGCGGATAGAGCGCTCCAGAACAGGTGCCGTCAGGTACGTGAGTGAGGCGTCCATACGTACCCCGAGAACCCCCTCGGCAATGGGCGGAAGCTGGTAAAGATGTCGGTCACGAAACCCACCTGACTCGTGAACTCCCAGCTCAATGATTCGCGGCATGGTATGGTGGTGAAGGAAAGCGAGCAAAGACGCTGCCATGCCCGCCAGAATGCCCCAGTACAGATTTGGTACGGTGACCAGTGTCACCGCCAGGGTGACGAGAGCTACCAGGCCATCCTTGGGGTTTTCACGGCTTAATCGCATAAGCGAGCGGACATCAATCAGCCGGGTGACGGGCACGATGATGATGGCGGCGAGAATCGCGGTCGGCAGGTGATACAGGAGTTCGGTAAACCCGAAAAGGGAGATCAGCACCACCAGAGAGGCGATCAGGGATGCCCTCGCGGTTTTCGCGCCACTGTAGGCATTCAGCGCCGTGCGGGAGAATGAACCACTGACGGGGAAGGCACCGCTGAAGCCACTGGCCATTTTGGCCAGCCCCTGACCGATTAACTCCTGATTCCGATCCCACGGTTCCCCCGTTATTCGAGACATGGTGCGGCAACTGGACATCGCTTCGGTAAAGCTGATCAGTGCAATGATTGCAGCGGGCAGCAGAAGCGCCAGATGCTGGTCAACGGAGAGTGTCAGAGGCAGTGAGGGATGGGGAAGTCCGCTCCCAACCGGCCCGATGACCGAGCCACCGAGCTCTCCAAATCCCAGCAGGTAACTGCCGGCGATGCCGATCAGGGTAATCACCATCACTGCAGGCAGGCGAGCGGTCAACTTCCCGAGTAACAGCAAAGCGACCACACCACCAAGACCGAACCCGGCGGTTGCGATCAGCCGCCAGGGAGCGTGTTGCCATTCCTGCCAGGTCGTGGATAGCCAGTTTCCACCGGCACCTGTATCGAAGCCCAACAGTGATGGGATCTGCGAAACGATAATGATGACCGCAGCCGCATTCACGAACCCCTGAACGACAGCGTTCGAGATCAGGTTGGCAAGAATGCCCATGCGGAACGCGCCCATAAGAAACTGCATGAGCCCGGAATAGAGGGCGAGCCATATCGCCATCACTACCCATTCCGGGGATCCCGCTTCGGCCATCGGTTGCAGCGCTGCAAAGGTCAGCAGGCTGGTCAATGCCACAGGCCCGACCGCAAGCAGTGACGATGAACCGAACAAGGCCCCGACAATGCCCGGCAGCAGTGCCGCATAGAGACCGGTAACGGGAGGCATTCCCGCGAGTTGGGCGTATGCCAGGGCCTGGGGAACCAGCACCAACCCAACCGTGATGCCGGCAATGGCATCCGCCCGGGTTTGCCGTCTCGTGGGCCTGGCCCATTTCAGAAAAGGAAAGAGCCTGAAGATCATTTAGACGCGTAGCCGCTGGAGCTCTCCATTAAGGGCTTTGATAATCGTATAGCACATTACCAGCATCCGGATAGAGAAAGTAGAATTCGACTCTATGATCTATGCTTTCCTAAGGCTGCATGGCACCGCCTCTTGAGAGTGTGGGGATAAATTCGCTGATGGAGAAGGCGTAATGCAACAGATCCAGAAATACCCCGCGGGCTGGCGGGTACAGCATTGGGTAATGGCGCTGATGGTTCTGACGCTGATACCCGTCGGGCTCTGGATGGCCTCACGCGCGGAAGCTGATATATGGGGGGCGCTGACGAATACTTTGTACAGCATGCATAAAGCCATTGGCTTCAGTGTGTTGTTACTGATGATCCTGCGGATCGTGGTGAAAATTCGCGTAAAAAGCCCGCCTTATCCGGAGAACATGCCCCGCACATTGCAGATGGCCGCCAAGAGCGTGCACCACCTGATCTATATACTGCTGGTGGTTACGCCGTTGTTTGGCTGGGCCGGTGTGACGGCGTTTCCGGCCCTGGGCATAGTTGGCGATATCCAACTGCCAGCGATGCCGTTTGTGCCAGAGGACGAAGAGCTGGCTGCAGGCCTGTTTGCGATACACGGGTGGCTCGCCATAACGTTAGGTGTTCTGATCGCTGGCCATATCGCAGCGGCCTTTCGTCATATGCTCCGTGGGGACGGTATTTTCCGCCGGATGGTTTGAGCAGGCTTGCCAGGACCGCAACGGATCTGTTCCGGCGCGATCGCTAAGCCAGGCAGATGCGGTACCGAAGCACCCCGGCATCCTCCTCGCGGACCCATTCAATCCGGTGCCCGGTCAGTTCGCACAGCACCTGTAAATCCCGACGGCCGCTGGGATCATCGGCCAAAAATTCAACTTGCGTGCCACTGGGAAGGCCCTGGGTGCGCTTTTTAAACCGCAGAACGGGCAGGGGACATACCAAACCGATGGCATCGATCTGGTAAACCTCTGTTTCATGTATCTGGGACTGTTCAGTCAAGCCGCACACTCTCACTGCTGGTTTGCGCGGCTGAGGACCACCCGAACTGGTCAAGAACGGGCGGGGCGGCAAAGGCAATCACCAGCGCCGCGACAAATGCCGAAATCATAACCTTCACGATGACCCTCCTTTGCCCTGCTTGGCTTCAACTTCTGCCACCCACAGGTCGTGGTGCTGTCGCGCCCACTCCACATCAACCTGCCCGTTACCCATGGCATCGAACGCGCCTTCCATACCAACCGAGCCAATATAGATGTGGGCGATAATGGCGAGCATCATCACGAACGCGACAATCGAATGCCAGAGGTTGGCGTACTGCATCTCTTCGTGGGGCGCCAGATCGGTTGGGAAGCTGGTTCCCAGAACACTGTTCAGGATGCCGAAGGTATCGGCAAACATGGGCATCTGAAACGGGAACAGCAGCGACAGACCGGAAAGAGAGACGGAAACACCCAGCACCATCACGGTCCAGAAAACGATTTTCTGGCCTGCGTTGAACTTCTTCGCGGAAGGGTGGCTCTTGGTAAAGATGCCACCGCCGGCTTTGAGCCATTGCCAGTCCAGCTTGTTGGGGATGTTGTGGGCCACCCACATGACGAACGTCATCACCAGGCCAAACATGAACGCCCAGGCAACGTTGTTGTGGATCCACTTGGAGCCGGCAGCCAGGGTGGCAAAGGCGTCTGGCCCCATGACCGGGATCAGGAAGCTTCGCCCCATCAGGGTGATCAGCCCCGTCAGGCCTAAGGCGATAAACGAGCCTGCCAACAGCCAATGGCCGAACCGTTCGACGGCTTTGAACCGCTCAATCGTGGTGCCCGCAGGGCCGCCATCAATCTTGATTCGGCCCCGAACAAAGTAGAAAATCACCAACAGTAGGATAATACCAAGCAGGGCGCCGCCACCGTAGTTGATGACGGGGCCCTCCCTCAATTGATACCAGCCTATGCCTCCGTTCTGGATCAGAACATCGGCGGCCGGATTGCGGACCTGGGTTTCGATGTTGATGTTGTCGTATCGAACGCCACGCCAGGCATCAGCATCGGAGCGCCCACCAAGGGTACCCAGTGGCTCGCTGATCGGTGCCGCATTGGCGGGATCACCCGTGTTGTCTGACCGAAACTGCTCGTCAATTTTCAGCTTTTCCTGACGAGCCATGATGTCTTCGAGGGTTTGAGCGCCCCCGGTAGACTTCCGGTCAACCTCCGTGGTTTCTTGCGCCCACGCAGGGTTGAGGCATAATGTCGCCAGCATAAAGACGGCGGCACCGACTAGTTTACCGTTCATGAAAGCACTCCAGCGGAAAGAACAAAAAGAATTCGTGGCCTCAATGAATGCCGGGGCACCAAGGCCCCGGAAGCATCCAGTGGGCTTACGCGCCCTTCTTCTCGTAAGCTGTGCCCCATCCCCAGGCGCCCGAACCAAAACCGCGGTTCACCACACGCTGGCGATAGATGTCCGCCACCTCGCTGCCATCACCGGCCAGTAGCGCTTTGGTCGAGCACATCTCGGCACAGATTGGTAACTTGCCCTCGGCAATGCGGTTGCGACCGTATTTGGAGAACTCAGCTGTGGAGTTGTCTTCTTCAGGACCACCTGCACAGAAGGTGCATTTGTCCATCTTGCCCCGGCTGCCAAAGTTGCCCGCTTGCGGGAACTGGGGTGCGCCGAAGGGGCAAGCGTAAAAACAGTACCCACAACCAATACACAGATCCTTGGAATGCAACACTATGCCGTCTTCGGTCTGGTAGAAGACATCCACCGGACAAACGGCCATACAAGGCGCGTCTGAACAGTGCATGCAAGCGACCGAGATCGAACGCTCGCCAGGCTTACCATCTTCGATGGTCACCACGCGTCGACGGTTTATGCCCCAGGGAACTTCATTCTCGTTCTTACAGGCCGTTACGCAGGCATTACATTCGATGCAGCGTTCGGCATCGACCAGGAATTTTGCGCGTGCTTTTCCTTCAAGTGCCATGGTCTACACCTCTCATTATGCCGGCATAATCGAACACAGGGTGCACTTGGTCTCTTGCATCTGCGTGACCGAGTCATACCCGTATGTTTGAACTGTGTTGGTGGATTCACCCAATACGTAGGGGTCGGAGCCTTTCGGATACTTGTCCCTCAGATCCTTGCCCTCCAGGTGTCCGCCGAAGTGGAACGGCATGAAGGCTACGCCCTCGCCGACCCGTTCGGTCACCATAGCCTTGACTTTGATGCGTGCACCTTCCGGGCCGGACACCCAGACATCCTTGCCGTCACGAATGTTCATGTTGTTCGCATCACGCGGATTCACTTCAATGAACATGTCCTGCTGCAATTCCGCCAGCCAGGGATTGGACCGGGTCTCGTCACCACCACCTTCGTATTCCACCAGTCGGCCAGAGGTCAGAATGATGGGGAAGTCCTTGCTGAAGTCCTTCTTCTGGATGGACTCGTACAGGGTCGGGACGCGCCAAAAGGTCTTGTCCTCGTATGTCGGGTAGTCCTCCACCAGGTCTCGGCGGCTGGTATAGAGTGGTTCGCGATGAAGCGGCACGGGGTCCGGGAAGTTCCAGACGATGGCGCGGGCCTTGGCGTTACCAAAGGGTGCGCACTCGTGTTTGATCGCAACACGCTGGATGCCGCCAGACAGGTCGGTTTTCCAGTTGGTTTCGGGGCCGGCAACAGCATCAATGCTGGCACGCTCTTCGGCCGTCAGATCGCCATCCCAGCCCAGGTCCATCAGCATCTGCATGGTGAACTCCGGATACCCGTCCTTGATCTCGGAGTTCTTCGAGTAGACGCCGTCTGCCAGCAGATTTTCGCCGTTGCGTTCGACGCCAAAGCGGGCGCGGAAGGTCAGGCCGCCTTTGGAAACCGGCAGCGACATGTCGTACAGGTTGGCAGTTCCCGGATGGTTCATCTCCGGTGTGCCCCAGGAAGGCCATGGCAGGCCGTAATAATCACCATCACAAGGTCCACCGACTGCACGCAGCGTGGTTTTGTCAAAGTGGTGCTGATACTTCATGTGCTTCTTGAGACGTTCAGGGGACTGGCCGGTGTAGCCAATGGTCCACATACCACGGTTGAATTCGCGGGTGATGTCCTCAATCGACGGCTCATCGCCATTGATGGCGATGTTGCGGAACATGCGATCGGTGAAACCGAACTTGTCCGCAAACAGCTTCATGATTTCGTGGTCGACCTTGGAGTCGAACAGCGGCTCAACGACCTTTTCACGCCACTGGAGCGATCGGTTGGAAGCGGTGACCGAGCCCGATGTCTCGAACTGCGTGGTCGCAGGCAACAGGTAAGCGCCTTCCTTACGGTCGTGCAGCACTGCAGACACGGTGGGGAAGGGGTCCACAACGACCAGCAGGTCGAGCTTTTCCATGGCTTCCTTCATTTCCAGCATCCGGGTCTGCGAGTTGGGCGCGTGGCCCCACAGCACCATGGCCCGGGTGTTGTCGGGCTGCTCCAGGTTTTCCTTGGCTTCCAGAACGCCGTCAATCCAGCGTGAAACGGGAATGCCTTTCTCGTTCATCATGGCTCTGGATTTGCCGTCCTTGTCCCAAACGGCAAAACGCCCCTTGAGCCAATCCAGGTCCTCTTCCCAGACTCTGGCCCAATGGGCCCAGGAGCCAGCGGCCAGGCCATAGTAGCCGGGCAAGGTGTCGGCCAGTACGCCCAGGTCTGTGGCGCCCTGAACATTGTCGTGGCCGCGGAAGATGTTAGTGCCACCGCCGGCAACGCCCATGTTGCCCAGCGCCAGTTGCAGCACGCAGTAGGCGCGGGTGTTGTTGTTGCCATTGGTGTGCTGGGTTCCCCCCATACACCAGATGACTGTGCCCGGGCGGTTATTCGCCAAGGTGCGGGCAACGCGCTCAAGCTGTGCTCCCGGTACACCGGTTACACGCTCAACTTCCTCAGGGTTCCATTTCTTTACTTCCTGGCGGATGTCGTCCATGCCGTACACCCGGGTGCGGATGAACTCCTTGTCCTCCCAGCTGTTCTCAAAGATGTGCCACAAAAGGCCCCAGACCAGCGCGACGTCTGAACCCGGACGAAACCGCACATACTCATCCGCATGGGCGGCAGTGCGTGTGAAACGCGGGTCGCAGACGATCAGCGGTGCGTTGTTCTCTTCCTTGGCTTTCAGAAGGTGCAGCAGCGACACCGGGTGCGCCTCCGCGGGGTTACCACCGATCAGGAAGATGGCTTGCGAATTGTGGATGTCATTATACGAATTGGTCATCGCGCCGTAGCCCCAGGTGTTGGCTACGCCGGCAACCGTGGTCGAATGGCAGATCCGGGCCTGGTGATCGACGTTGTTGGTGCCCCAGTAGGCGGCAAACTTGCGGAACAGGTAAGACTGCTCGTTACTGAACTTTGCGCTGCCCAGCCAGTAGACCGAATCCGGACCACTTTCCTCGCGGATTTGCTGCATCTTGTCGCCGATCTCGTTGATCGCTTCGTCCCAGGAGATTTTCTGCCACTGGCCGCCGACCATTTTCATCGGGTACTTGAGGCGACGTTCGCCGTGGGCACTCTCCCGTACGGAAGCCCCTTTGGCACAATGCGCACCAAGGTTAAAGGGGCTGTCCCAACCCGGCTCCTGCCCGATCCAGGTGCCATTCTGGATTTCCGCCATCACCGTGCAGCCAACCGAGCAGTGGGTACACACGGACTTTTTGCGAACAACTTCCCCACCTCCCGTCGACGGGGTTGCGGCCTCAACGCGGCCAGACGTCAGTGACAAAGCTGCCAGACCGCCCACCGTGACACCGGAGGCGGCCAGAAAACCACGACGATCCATGGTCTTGGCAGCGAGGGATGAAAGTAAAGAACCAGCACGGGGGCCTTTCGCTACCCCGTTGGTTTTCTTTCTTAACATGTCAATTACCTCTCTCTTTTTATTCTCGTTTTACGGAGGTGTGGCCATTCAAGAGCCTTTCGCAACCTTGAATGACGCACGCTTCCTTAAAAGCGAGCCGATTCGAAGTACTTACGTGTGTGTTCAGTGTCACGCAGACCGCGGCTTTTCGGGGCCTCTTTCACCACCTCGGCTGCGGCATTGGGCGAGACTGCCAGCGCAACGGCCGCAGGAGCTGCGGCTGCTGCCACCTTCAGGAAACGGCGGCGGCTGTTTTCACGTTTCGGGTTGTCCATTGGACACCTCCACCTGAGTTAAGGGACCGGGCAGGTCCCAGTTATTGAATGGCAAACGCATCGGCCTCAACGGCCATGAAAGCCCGGCCCAGCGAGCCCACAGGCGCGTAGAAAACCGCGCTTTGCGCTTCTTCCAGATCGGCAAAGAAAAGTTCCGCCCACTTTGCCAGGTGTGCGTCGAAAAAGGCTTTTTGAGAAGGTTGGTCACTGTCACACAGAAACTCGCCCGCAATAATGCCGGCCATGATTTCGCACAGCGTACCCATGTGATCTTCAGGTTCTTTAACGTTGTCTCTAGCCTTGATGCCCCTGGCCATCAGATCGCTACGCAGATCCGCAAGGGGCTTCTCGTTGAGAAAGCCGGTCAGGTAATAACTGGTGTAGGGCAGTAATTCACCGCGACCGATGCCAACGAAAAGGTTGTTGAACTCCCGCTCTGCATCATTGGGCGCGGTGCGTTGGGCAAGGGCAGCGAGGTTTCTGGAGGCGGATCCAATCGGAGTATCGTCACCCTCTAAGGTTACCAGCCCCCGGAGCAGCTCACTCGAAGGTGGGGCGTCCAGCAGGACACCCAGCAACCGATACATTTGGGCACGCGCTCGATCTTCGTCACTGATCGAGCGCGGGCACTGAACTTCTGCAGCGTTGGCCAAGATGTCTCTCTCTATATTGTCTCTTGTTTATTGTTGTCTAATTTTTAATCACCGATCTACTGTATATAGTTCCGATTTGTGTCGGGCGCAACTACGGTTTCTAACACTCATGAATCCTCAAAACGCATTCGCGGGCGGTAGTGCGGCGTCGGTTTCTCTCCGGTTTCGGTGACCACTGATTGAGAGTGACGATCAGTATCTGATGGCGCCTCATTGATGTCGGAAACGGGTGTTTCGCGCAGTCCTGCAGGTTCCGGAGGCACTACGGTTGTCGGAGCCTCGGCCAGCTTTGCGGTGCGCCCCCCCACCGGGTTATCAACCGGCTCATCAACCTTTGCGGTCCGGTCGATTAGCCCTTGTCCCACCTTGTAGAGGGTCTTTACGGCCCCGGTCGCAGCAGCGTTCGTGAAATCCTCATCGTAGTCATTGAGCCCGTCCAGCACGGCAAGTACAGGGTTGGATTTCCAAAGAGACCGCAGGGCCCTGCGGCGCAGCAGCTCGGGGATTTCTTTTCGCATGAACCCGGTAATATCGGTACCCAGCTCGATGGCATCGGGATCGGGTAAGCCGTACTTCTCCAATACGTCGTGCTCGGACAACGTCTCATTAATAGAGAGCTCCTGCTCTTCATGTGACGGTTCGGACTCGACTGATGGGGGCGGGGCCAGCTCAGTCTTTTTGCCGGTTTCTGTTTTCTTGCGCGACCAACGTTGCAGGCGTGACTCAGCCATCACTGAATCCTCGGTTTTTTGATGTTGGCGGGTGCGCGAAAGACGTCGCTCTCCTGACGGATACGCGGATCGCCTTTGGCGTCTTCGATACCGTCAACGTGGACACTGTCACGGCGCCGTTTCTTGAAGGGCACTTCGATGTAGTGCATATCGACAAATTCTTTGATCCAGGCCGCCAGAGACTCGGGAATGGGCACGGGCTCGACGATACTTTCACCACTGTCCTGTGCATCCAATGCCTCATGGGCACTGGCAGTAATGGAGCTGATGACCCACCCTGAGGGAGAGCGACCAGTCTGGTCCTTATCCATGACAATCCAGACGGAGGGAACGGCCATATTCAGGGATACAAGGTAGCCTTCCACGTCGGCACGAAAGAGTTCCATGGTCACCGAGCCTGCGTGGTAATCCACCTCATCGCCTTCCTGGACCAGTTCTTTCCAGAACGCCTCCGGGGCACCCGGTATGACCGCCACCGGCTTCCAGACATACCGCGCCCACTGGGTCACGCCAGGAGACTGGCGAACGACGGCACCGACTTGTAACGCGCGTTTCCAATGATCTGTGCGACTGCTCATGGCTGCTCTCTTTTGTTATTCCTTCAAGCTAGCAGGAGGTCAAAAAATATCCAACTTTCCGATTGTCTAAAAACAAACCGCTGTGTCATGCTCGAAGAGCTATAGTGATTCGTATACGTATAACAACAACGAAAAGAGTCAGATTCCTGATGACGGCACCCAAGACCTTACTGCTATGCAGTTGCGATAAAACACAGTCCTTTGATCCAGAGGCGCTGCGCAAGGCCGCAGCCGCCGAGCAGGTCATCGCGGTGGATCAACTGTGCGGCCATGACATGAAGACGGCCGCTGAGCATCTGGGTGGTGATGCAGACGTACTCATTGCCTGTGGCCAGCAGGCTGCCCTGTTCGAGCGTCTGGGCGAGGATGTTCAGGCCGAAACCGGGCATTCCGCACCGCTGGGCACCATCGACATCCGGGACCGGGCAGGTTGGGGGGCCGCGAGTGCAAACCCTAAACGCCTGCGCGCCAAACAAGCGGCCCTGGTTGCTGCGGCCCAACTCCCGGCTCCGATAGCGCCTGCAAAAACGATCCGCTCCAGCGGAGTGTGCTGTATCGTCGGCCCTACTGAGCAGGCCATAAGGATGGCCGAGCTGGTGCAGGACGAGCTGGGGGTTACCTGTATTGTCAATGACGCCGGTCCCATACAGCTACCCTCTGCCGCCTACGACGTGGCGAAGGGCCGGCTGACGTCAGCCTATGGCGCGCTGGGCCATTTCAGGATGGAGTTTGCCCAGTTGCAAACCCTGAATCCCGCCGGCCGTGGTGCACTGGGTTACGGCGAGGTGCAAGCCACCGCTCGCAGCGAGTGTGATGTGTTTATCGACCTCCGTGGTGACGCTCCGGCCTTTCCCAGCCATCAGAAGCGCAACGGTTATTTCTGGGCCGACCCCGCCAAAACCGGGGAATTGGAACGCATTGCCCTGACGGCCCGGGAACGGGTTGGTGAGTTCGAGAAAACCGTCTACTTCAGGTTGGAGGAATCCCTGTGCGCCCACTCCCGGGCCAACAAAACCGGCTGTACCCGCTGCCTGGACGTCTGCCCCACAGAGGCCATTTTTTCGTTCGGCGACCACGTGCAGATTGATTCGGATATCTGTGCCGGCTGTGGCTCCTGCGCGGCTGTTTGCCCGACCTCAGCCATCACTATGACCGAAAGCCCTTTCGAAGCCCTGACCAAAGCCGTGGAGGTGATGGCCAGGGTTTATCGTGAACATACCGAAGAATCTCCACGCCTTGTGTTTCATACCCTGAGCGCCGGTGGTGAGGCCATGGCGCACCTGGCACGGTACGGCGATGGGCTGGCGGACGATCTGATTCCGATGGGGCTCGAGCATATCGATCGTATTGGCCATGCCGAGATCTTGGCCGCATTGGGCGCCGGCTATGCGGAAGTCCTGCTGCTGGCGGATAACGAGACTGACCGCCAGGCCGTTGCCGCGGAAGTGGAGCTTGCTCAGGCCATGGTGAGCGGTGCCCACCATTCGCCCAGCCGGATTCGAGTGGTTGCGGCTAACGAGCTCAGTGTTGAAGGGGACAATGCGGGGCGTGTCAGCGAGCCCGTATTACTGGTCGGCGGCCGCCGTGACATTACACGGGTGACCGTCAGTGCGATGGCAAACGGTGTTGAAGCGCCGATTCCGCTGCCACAGGGCGCGCCCTATGGCGCTATCGAAATCGATTCCGATAAATGCACGCTCTGTCTGGCCTGTGTGTCTCTGTGTCCAACTGGCGCCCTCGGCGACCATCCGGACCGGCCGGAGGTTCAGTTCACGGAAAATGCCTGTGTTCAGTGCGGCGTGTGCGAAAGCACCTGCCCCGAGACTGCCATCAACCTGAAGCCGCAACTGGATCTGTCCAAGGATGCGCTAAGTGCCCGGGCACTGCACGGCGAGGAGCCTTTCGAATGCATCAAGTGTGGAAGGCCCTTCGGTGTTGCCAGCACCATCAACCGGATCGTTGAAAAACTGGAAAACCAGCACTGGATGTACAAAAACGCTGATAACGTCCAACTCATAAAGATGTGTGACGACTGTCGGGTGAAATCTCAGTTCCACGGGGAAAACGCACCCCTGGCGGGGGGGGAGCGCCCCAGGGTTCGCACCAGAGACGACTACCTGGACAGCTAAAACAAAAACAGGACGCGACATGGTTGAATACACCGAAGTGGGAAAACCGAACCTGATTGGTACCGACGCCCCCCGGCCTCAGGACAAGAACCCGAAAGGCGTTGACCGCATCATCGCTATTGCCTCCGGTAAAGGGGGCGTTGGCAAGTCGACAGTGGCCTCCAACCTGGCGGTTGCACTGGCCTCGAAAGGTCTGAAAGTGGGCCTGTTGGACGCCGACGTGTACGGTCCCAGCCAGCCCCGCATGATGGGTGTTTCAGGCCGGCCTTCCAGCCCCGACGGAAATACCATACTGCCGCTGCGCAATCACGGGGTGACCCTGATGTCCCTGGGCCTGATGGCCTCCGAAGATGAGGCCATTGTCTGGCGCGGGCCCATGTTGATGGGCGCCCTGCAACAGATGATGAACCAGGTGGACTGGGGCCGGCTGGATGTCCTGCTGGTGGATCTGCCCCCAGGCACCGGTGATGTCCAGATGACCCTGAGCCAGAAATTCTTTGTTGCCGGGGCGGTTGTGGTCTCGACCCCCCAGGACATCGCGTTAATGGATGCGCGCAAAGGCATCGATATGTTCAAACGGATGGACGTGCCCCTGTTCGGACTGATTGAAAACATGGCCTCCTTTATCTGCGATGGTTGCGGCAAAGAGCACCATCCTTTTGGGCACGGCGGCGCCAGGGCGGAGGCTGAAAAATTGGGCGCGCCCTTCCTGGGCGAGATTCCGCTGGATCTGGATATCCGTGTTGGTTCGGATGGCGGTGTACCGATTGTAGTGTCAAAGCCGGATAGCCCTCAGTCGCGGGCCTTCCAGCGCATCGCCGATGAACTTGTCGTCTCCGACGTGTACGCCGAGGCGATGCGATGAGTGTGTCACCGCGGTTACCGCCGCTGTTTACGGGGGAATGGGTGCCAAACCAGACGGATCCGTTTGATAAGGCCGTCAGTCGCGCCATTGCCGGGGTCGATTCCGGTACGATCTTCTATTCCGACGCGGTGGACGTTTTGCGCGCGGCCCTGGTGCTGGCGCCGGAAACCCCACTGGAAGAAGCTGTTCAGGCGGTCTACGTGGCCCAGATAGGCCTGGCTGAAAGCCTGGGCGCACTGGCCCCGCCCGAGGTGCCGGTGTACTTCCAATGGCCCGATCGTATCAAGGTCAATGGCGCGGTGTGCGGCGGTGTCCGCTTTGCCGCGGATGTGTCAGACCCCAGCGCCCATCCGAACTGGCTGGTGGTTGGCATCGATGTGCCTTTCTTGCCAGTGGGCGGCGAGCCGGGCGAGACGCCGAACCAGACCTGTCTGCATGAGGAAGGCTGTGTTGAGATCACGCCCATGGCGCTTCTGGAAAGCTGGTCCAAACACACATTGCTGTGGCTGACTTACTTCATGGACAGTGGCTTCGAGCGTATACACAATGAGTGGCGGCCACGTTGTGACACCCTGGGCAAAATGATCGACCTGCCAAAGCCCGGGCTCTTTGTGGGCCTGGATGAAAAGGGCCGAATGCTGTTGCGCCAGGATGTCATGACTGAAACAGTGAGTTTGATCGAATTCGCGGAGCACGTATGAAACTGGCCCGAATCCTGCGACTGGATGTATCCGATGACAATGTATTTGATGTGCCGGCTCCCAGCGGTGAATGGGCGATATCCGGCGGGTTTGAGTTCTCCAACTGGACCGAGGCGGACCTGAAGGGGAAGGCCCGGCAGGCTTTCAGCAATGGTTGGTACAGCATCGAGTCAGGCGGTCGCGCCACTTTTGTGGGCGTGTGCGACATCACCGACGCGGAATTGGAGCAGTTACGTCAGGTTCTGGCGCAGACGTTTGTTGAGTGTTACGGCGCACCGGGTATCGATGCGGCCTATCCGGTCGCCTGCGAAGAAATCGACCAGATGCGCAGCATGTGCGAGGACTTCGAGGACAACACGCTTTTGATGGTCAGCCGCACGCTCACCGAATTGGGTGTTGAGGAGACCTATCGCTCCCGGGCCCCGCAGGATGCCTCGCTGGAGGCCTTTGCCGTCCATGGCAGCGTTGACTGATTACAGTCCGAAACTGCCATAAGGGATAAACCGCACCGGCGTGCCCGGTTCTATCTGTCGGGCGCTTTCATCGAGCTCCACCAAACCCTCGGACCAGGCTAGGCCGGTTACACGTCCAGAGCCCTCAGAACCGAACACCTCAACCTGCCCGTCCCTAATGCGGGCCCGCAACATCTCGCTGCGCCCCGGTTTCTTGTTCTTGGAGAAACCAGCGGGCATGAGATAGCCCTGAGGTTCGAACCAGGTTCCGCCTGCCAGCAATGCCATCGCTGGTGCGCCAAAACGCAGTGCGCAGACCCAGGCGGCGACCGGGTTTCCTGGCAGACCCACCACAGGTGTTCCCCGGAACATGGCCAGCGCCAGTGGGCGGCCCGGTTTGATCGCAATACGCCAGTTACTGATGTCGCCGTGTGCTTTCAGCGTTTTAGACACGTGATCCTCGTCGCCGGCAGACACACCACCGCTGGTCAGGATCAGATCGCATTGTTCCGCGCCGCGCTCCAAGGCCGCTTTGACTTCCTCGGCACGATCGAGTGCATGGCCCAGGTCCACCAACTCATAGCCGAGCTGCGTCACCAGGGCGCTCAGCATCGGGCGGTTGGCGTCATAGATCTGCCAATCGGTGACCGCTGAGCCGACGGGCTTTACTTCATCGCCCGTGGATAAAACGCCGACGCGCAGCTGCTGATAGGCATCCACTGATTCGATGCCCACACTGGCAAGTACTGAAATCTGGGTTGGTGTCAGACGAGTGCCTGCCGTGAGGATTCGATCCTGTGCCTTGATGTCCTCGCCGGCTTTGCGGGCATTGGCGCCCGCTTTCAACGTACCGTTTAGATGCAGGTGACCATCGATGACCTCGCAGTCTTCTTCGAGGACCACGGTATCCGCGCCGGCCGGAATCACCGCGCCGGTCAGAATCCGGATGGCGTGGCCCGCAGGCACATTGCCCGTATACGGTTCCCCGGCGGCACTGCGGCCATTAATCAGGGGCAGGGTGCAGGGCACGTCCGTCAACGGCCCTGCGAAGGCATAGCCATCGACCGCGGAATTGTTGCTCGGGGGGTGGGCGCGAGGTGCTTGGACGTCGTTCGCCAGAATCCGACCGTTGACCTGCGACAGCGGAACGGCGTGTTCCACCCCCACCACCGAATGTAAACGCGAGTGCAATCGTTCCAGCGCCTCTTCCACCGGTGTCCAGTTCACGCCCGGGGGTAGGGCGAAACAATCGTTACGAAGTGGCGTCGTTGCTTTCCCGTTCATGATTTCCCTGGGCTCAGAATAAAGTCAGCGATGGCGGGTATGTTGTTTACATCGAACACAGGGCCCGGGAAATCCGCCACATAGTCGGCCACCAGGGCAATGATGCTGGCGTCCTCCGGGTACAGGGGCGCACGCTCGGACTCACGCCGGTGCACTTCAATCTTGGGATGTGCGTGGGTTTTAAAGCCCTCGACCACCACCCAGTCGCAGGGGCCCAGCCGCGCCAGCAATTCATCCAGCGTTGGCTCTTCAGCGCCGCGCAACTCGTGCATGATGGCAAAGCGCTGCCCGCCCGCCAGGATGACCTCACGTGCCCCGGCATCGCGGTGCTTGTAGCTGTCGGTACCGGGCTGGTCGACATCTACCCCATGATGGGCGTGCTTGATCGAGTTAACCGTTAACCCCCTGCGGGACAGCTCGCAAATCAGGGCCGCTGCCAGCGTGGTTTTTCCGCTGTTCTTCCAGCCCACAATGCCGATGACATTCACTTCAGGTGCTTCTCCGCCCAGGCCAGGTCTTCCGGTGTATTGATGTTGAAAAAGTCGTCCTCGCCAAAAACCACCAGGGTCTCACCCTGGGCCTGTGTCCACTGGCGGATCTTGCGCACGCCGTCGTTCAGGGCGGCTCGAAGATCATCTCGCAACGCGACCGGCCAACGGCCGAAGGTCGGCTGGGGCAGGCGGCCGCGTTCCGGGTCCGGCGTCGCTGCCAAAGCCACCGGGGTGTCATGCCCGGCCAACCGTGCAGCCAGATCCAGGGGAAACGATGGGGTGTCCGCCGCAACGCTGATTACCCACTCGTGCCCCTGTTCGGCTGCCCAATCCATGCCGGCCAGAACCCCCGCCAGCGGGCCGGGAAAATCGCCGATGGAATCGGCTACCACCGGCAACCCCAGATCCTCAAACCGGCTCAGGTCGCCATTGGCGTTCAACACTACGGCATCCACCTGTGGCGTGATTCGATCAATAACCCGCTGGATCAGCGACTGATTACCCAGCATCAATCGTCCCTTGTCACCGCCGCCCATCCGGTTGGCCTGGCCGCCCGCCAGAATGACCGCGCACTCAGTCATGCCCGGCCCCTTTTCGACGGTGTTTTTTGTCCTCATCAGGAACCTGTGACAAGTCCTGATCGAACACCAGACGGTGCTGGCCGCTGAGGCAGGTAAACTTTTTACCGCGCATCCGACCGATCAGGGTCAATCCGACCTGCCGTGCAATATCGACGCCCCAGGCGGTAAAACCGGACCGGCTGATCAGGGTCGGGATCCCCATCAGGGACGTTTTGATGACCATTTCGGAGGTCAGTCGGCCTGTGGTGTAGAGGACTTTGTCGGCGGCGGTGATTCCGTTCAGGTACATCCATCCTGCGATCTTGTCCACCGCGTTGTGGCGTCCGACATCCTCCATGTACGCCAGAATCTGGCGGTCCTGACAAAGAACCGTGCCGTGAATGGCACCGGTTTCCATGTACAGGCTTGGGGTATGGTTGATCTGGTAGGAGAGATCGTAAAACGTGCTGGTGCGCACCGGTGTGTCCGGTAGCGACAACCCGTCAAGCCCCGCCATCATGTCACCAAATACCGTGCCCACGGCGCAGCCGGACGTGCGGGTTTTCTTTTCCAGTTTGTCCTCGACATCGGTAACACCTGCAGTTCGGACCACTGCGACGTCCAGCTCTTCGTCGAAGTCAATCCTGGTGACCTGATCGGTTTCTTTCAGCATGCCCTGATTCAGGAGAAAACCGAGGGCCAGATACTCCGGGTGATCGCCAATGGTCATGGCGGTGACGATTTCCTGGCTGTTCAGATAGATCGTCAGGGGGCGCTCTTCGATCACGCTGATGGACTTTGATTGACCGTTTTCATCAACGCCCTCGACGGCGCGGGACAGACGAGGGTCTTTGGGATCGGGCAGTATCGGATTAATGGTCATTGTTGTTATAGCTCTTCCAGGAACGCCACGGATTTGAATATCGATGCACGTCCCCAGAGATTAGCCTATTTGGCATTCGGGAAAAACAGCTGTTGTCCGTCCACCTCGAAGTCCGCGATCGCTTGCTGGCCATCCCCGGAAATCAGCCAGTTATGCCATTGTTTCGCCAGATCGTGTTTAAGGTGCGGGTGCTTCTCTTCGGAGATCAGCAAGCTACCATACTGGTTGAACAGCACTTCGTCGCCGGCAAAAAGCAGCGTCAGGTTCTGGCGGTTGCCAAACGCCACCCAGGTGGCGCGGTCCGACATCACGTACGCATCCATGGCCGCAGCGGTGTTGAGCGTTGGCCCCATGCCGCTACCGAGTTCGCGGTACCAGTCGCCGTCGGGTCTGACGCCGGCGTTCTCCCAGAGGCGCAGCTCGGCGCGGTTGGTGCCGCTGTCATCGCCGCGTGAGGTGAAGGGTGCCTTGGCATGGGCAATCGCCGCGAAGGCCTCGGCGGCACTTTGTGCTTTCCCGATATTCGCCGGATCGTTCGCAGGGCCAATCAACACGAAATCGTTGTACATGACATCGGCCCGCTCGCTGGCGAAGCCGTTTTCGACAAAGCGTTTTTCCCCGGCGGTATCGTGTACCAGGAGGCTGTCGGCGTCGCCGCGGCGGGCGATTTCAAACGCCTGACCGGTGCCCACCGCCACCACCCGCACGTCGATGCCGGTGGCCTCTTCGAACTGCGGTAAAATGGCGTCGAACAGCCCCGAATTCTGGGTTGAAGTCGTTGAGGCCAGGGTGATGTAGTCATCGGCATAAGCGCCGAGCGCCACGCTCATGCCGGTGACACTTGCGAGTACAAGGATTAATGCCTTTTTCATCTTGCTGTCTCCTTTTGCGTGTTTCGAACGTCCAATGAGTAACGCGTCGGCAAAACCGTCAGAGCCGAACTATTCCATCAGTTCTCCGGCAATAAACGCTTGCCCCTCCCGCGAGACGGGGCTATTGAAAAAGGTTTCGGCAGAGGTGTGTTCACACACTTTCCCGCCAGAGAGAAACAACACATCCCCGGCAAGGCGCCTCGCCTGATGCAGATCGTGAGTGGTCATGACGATGCGCGTTCCCCGCTGATGAAACTCGCGTACCGCGGCCTCCACGCCTTTAATCGCCGCCGGGTCGAGTGCGGAGGTAGGTTCATCCAGAAACAGCACCTGGGGAGCAAGTACCCAGGCACGGGCCAGTGCCAGGCGCTGCTGCTCGCCGCCGGAGAGTACGCGCGCGGGCGTGTTTGCGCACGGGGTCAGCCCAAAATGCTCAAGCGCCTCACAAGCGATCTTTGTACGTGTCTTGCGGGGGACATTATTCACCGCTAACGCGTGAACGAGATTCGCCAAGGCTGAGCGGCGCAACAGTACCGGTTGCTGGAACACCATCGCTTGGCGGGGGCGTCTCTCAATTGACCAGGCCACCCGTCCCTGAGTCGGTGGGAGCAAACCGTGAGCCAGCCGCAACAGAAGACTCTTGCCCGCCCCGTTAGGCCCCATCACCAGGGTGGGGCCGGTGCCGTCCAGGGTGAATGAGCAGGGGCCCAGCAGTGCCTTACCCTGCTGGCTGAAGGCTACGCCATCAAAACGCAGCGTTGGTGGCGGAAGGAGGGCAGCCGAAGCAAGGAGTGGAACGTTAAATGAAGTCATCCTATCCGCCTTCTGGTCAGTTCACCTACCAAAAAGGCACCTGCGTTGATCAGCATGACCAGCGTCAGCAGCACGATTCCCAGCCCCAGCGCCAAGGGCAGGTTGCCCTTGCCGGTTTCCAGCACAATGGCGGTGGTCATGACCCGCGTGACCCCATCAATATTGCCGCCCACCATCATCACCGCGCCCACTTCGGCGCTGGCGCGGCCAAAGCCGGCGAGCAGAACAGTCAATAGCGCAAAACGGGCATCCCACAGCAGGGTGGGCATCATGCGTGAACGGGACATACCCAGTGACATAAACTGCTCGCGGTATTCACCCAGAAGCTCTTCCACCTTCTGGCGCGAGAGCGCGGCCAGAATCGGTAACACCAGTACCACCTGGGCAATGACCATGGCCCCGGGTGTAAACAGGAACCCCCACTCACCCAGCGGGCCGGCTCGCGAGAGCAGTAAATAGACGGCGAGCCCAGCCACCACCGGCGGCAATCCCATCAGGGCATTGAGCACGACAATCATGACGCTGCGCCCGGGGAAGCGCCACAGTGCCACCGCCGCCCCGAGGGGAAACCCCAGCACAGCCGCGATCAGTACCGCCAGAAGCGACACCTGCAGCGAAAGCGCCACGATCTGAAAGAGCGAAGCGTCGAGGTTTAGCAGTAGCGACAGCGCTACGTAAAACGCATTATTTTCCACAGCTGCGTCTCCTTGTTATTGAGCATCGTGGAGTTTCTGACTACGCTTTGCACAGCCTGTTGAAAAATATGCAGCTAAAAACAGTTTAGTGCTTTTCCAGGCGGCAGGAGAGATCAATGACGCTTCCCGCTTACCTCACCACGGCCGAAGCTGCCGAGTATCTGCGCCTGAAAGAGCGCAAAGTCTATGATCTGGTCAGCCAGGGCGTCATTCCCTGTGTGCGGGTGACCGGAAAGCTGTTGTTTCCACGCCAGCGTATTGATCTGTGGTTGATGAACCACCTGGAAGGTGACGACGCTGTCAGTTCGCCGACCCCGCCGGTCCTGGCAGGCAGCCAGGATCCATTGTTGGAGTGGGCGGTGAAAGAGAGCGGCGCGGAACTGGCGCTGCTGTGCCAGGGGAGTGGTGATGGCGTACAACGGTTAATCGCCGGTCGCGCAATGCTCGCGGGGATGCATATCTGGCACGCCGATAGCCGGGACTACAATGATCCTGTCACGTTGGGGCTGAGTGGCATGCGTGACCTGGTGCTGATTCGCTGGGCGAAGCGCCAGCAGGGGCTCCTGTTAGCCGCCGATAACCCTCACCGACTCGCCCGCTTGGAGGATATCGCCCGCCCGGGCATACGTCTCGCGCATCGCCAGCCTGATGCCGGCGTTAGCCATTTACTGCAGAGCTTGCTTGCTCGACACCGCATAGATGCCGAACACCTCACGTGGGCAACACATCCGTCGCTTAGCGAAGACGATCTCGCCTTGGCCATTCGACAGGGCGAATCGGATGTTGGCGTGGGAATCGAAGCGGCGGCGCGGCGCCAGGGGCTCGCTTTTATACCTTTGCAGCAGGAGCATTTTGATCTGGCTATGCGCCGGCGCCACTATTTTGATCCGGCCATGCAGAGGCTGCTGGCGTTTGCCGGTAGCGAGCGCTTCGTCCAGCGCGCCGAGGCGTTGGGCGGTTACGACATCACCGAGTTGGGACATGTCGTCTATAACGCGTGAGAGTTGCCAATAATAACGTTAATAAAAACTGGCCAAGAATCAGGAGCGCGCATGCCCTTGAACCCGAAAGATTCAGTGAAGGAGGTCAGCGGGGCGCTGGGTGACATCGGTACCTTGCTGCCACTGAGTCTTGGAGCAATTGGCGTGGCAGGGTTGGCACCGATACCCGTAATGCTGGGGTTTGCCGCGTTCTACATTGCAACGGGGTTGTACTATCGGCTGCCGATACCGGTACAACCCATGAAAGCGGTTGCTGCGCTGTTGCTGACCACCGAGGTGACGTCCCAGAGCCTGGTCGCCAGCGGTGTGCTGGCAGCAGGCGATGTCCATGCTGGTGTTCCCTCAACTGGCGCTTACGATCACCAATGCCATCGTACTGACCGCCTTGGTGGTTGGGGATTACTTCGGTGAGCAATCTCATCGCGTGTCGCCAGCCCGACTGTCGGTGACGACGGGCTTGGCGAACCTGTTTCTCGTTCCGCTCGGCGCCCTGCCCATGTGTCATGGCGCCGGAGGCGTGGCCGCGCACCATCGTTTCGGTGCCGGAACCGGCATGGCTCCCATTGTGCTGGGAACCGCTTTGCTCATGGTTGCTTTCCTGCCGGGGGGCTATCATTGATCGCTGCCATTCCGGTGGTGGGTCTCGGGGCCTTGTTGTTGGTAGCGGCTGTAGAGCTTGCCATGTCCAGGCGTCTCTGGGCCGCGAAGCCGTCTTGCTGGCCGGTTATCGCGACAACCGCACTGGTGACCGTCTGGGCCGACCCCTTGTTCGGGCTTCTGGCGGGTGTGGTTGCGGAAACAGTTCGGGCGGCTTGGGTGCGAGGAAACAGGGTAGGATCGGAACTTATGAAACAACCCATCACTGGCTATCACAAAGACAAGGAAAACCACTGGGTCGCTCAGTTGGCATGCGGCCATAATCAGCATGTGCGTCATTCGCCGCCTTGGGTGAACCGCCCTTGGGTCACTTCGGCGGTAGGTAGAGAGTCGATGCTGGAGCTTGAGCTTGACTGCAGGAAATGTGAAGAAGGTGCGCTGCCGGATGATCAACCGTGATCAGGTTATCGATAGTGTCCACTTATTCTCTAGCGGATACGGGTTCTACCCCGTTACTCGGACGCACCGCGACGCAGAGTCCGTGCTGGTGTTTCACCAAAACGGGCTCGGTAGGCGCGGGAAAAGTTACTCACATAACCGTAGCCGACCTTGTCTGCCACGACTTTGACAGGGTGGCTGCCGTCTTCCAGAAGACGAAGAGCCAGCTTCATGCGTTCATTGCGGATAAATTCGGCGCAAGTCTGGTCGTGCTTTTGTTTGAACAACTGGTCCAGTCGGCTTTCGGTCAGTCCCACCCGATCGGCCAGGGCCGGGATGGACAGCGTGGAGTCCAGGGCGCCGCTAATCTGATCCAGAAGATCCTGGTAGGCCTGCTCTTCCCACGGCGGCAGTGTGTCATCGGCGTCGGAGCCTTCCTCAAATCCTTCAATCAGTTCAGACAAAAAGAGGTTGGCGATGGCTTCCAGCTTCAAGTCGCGGCAAGCGCCATTGGCGTGGTGAGAAAACAATCCAGAGCCCAGTTGCCGTAAACGCGCGCTCGGCGTCATGGTGCGAATATGGCAGCTATCCCCATAGGGCACGTCAAATGCCTTGAGGGTGGCGGGCAAATTGCCGCCGAAGCGTGGGCGCAATGTGCTCAATGTGGAAGACGCACCAACATGACGAACCAGTTGCCCTTTGTGCAGTTGGAACTGCGAGCCCTGCTGGTCAACGCGCATCAGCAAGGCCGCGTCAGGGTGGAGCGTATGGCGCTCCCCATTGGGGCAAGCCAGTTCCGACTGTCCCTGTAGATGCAGGGCGCTCTCGATCCAGGGTTCGGTAGAGGATCCCTGCATGTCAAGAAAACAGTCTTCCAGCACCTCGTATTCCAGCCGGTCAACACAATGCCACTGGCAAACTGAAGCCGCTCCATGCGCCCACGAACGCCGGGGATATCAAAAGTGTTCCCGCCGGACATATTCAAAGTATGAATGCTGCCCTGCAATGAAAGGTCGTCCAGCTTTTTCATGATGATGCGCCATGATTTGTGTTTCTAGGGTTTCCCGCCCTTGGCCGGCGTATGACTGCGGCGAAAAATGATAAAACTCCGGAAAGTGATAAAAACAATAAGTAGTTCTTGCCCATCCCGCCTTCTACCCTACATCGCTTATAACAGAAAATTATATGTCGGAGTCGTTATGTCGCTCATCATTCAGCGCCGTATTGGGGGCATTGCCTTGCCCGTGTTGGATTCTACTCTGTTTCCAGCGCGACTTTTTCTTTCCTGTTGTTGATCTCGGTGCCGGCCTGTTCCGCGCCGGATGGTGCTGATGGCACAGGCCATGACGGTACCACCGGGGGGCGTGGTGAGAATGGCTACCATGGCAGCCTGTTCAGTAACGGCGGAGACGGCGGCGACGGCATGAGCCTGCTGTTTACCGGGGCGCGCCGATATTTGGCTGCTGAATTACCTGCCGGGGTAGATTGGGCAACGGACCTGACAACGCTGGCCGGCATCAATGATGGTGATCAGTTCAGTGTGACGGTCGACGGTGTTATATCGATTATTACCATTAACACCAATGTCCGATTTATCGCACTGGCGAGTGCGATTGATACGGTGCTGGAGCCCTATGGAATGAGCAGCTACGGTTTCAATCGCGCATCGGATGGCTGCACGCTGGATCTGCAGGGCAGCAGGAACTTTCTGTCTATGGAGCTGGCGAATGTAACCGGAACGCCGCTTTCCACCACAGGGTTCGACTTTGGTGCCGTGCCGGTGATTGTGGGCAGCAGCCCTCCGCCTTTTGAGCATTGCGGTAACGGCGGGGCCGGCGGGAAGTCTGACTATTTAATGGTAACGGCGGCTAAGGTGGCGATGGCGGCGCAGGGATCCTGGTAGACGCCAGCGCCAATATTCGTATCGACGCCGGTGCTCAGGTGCTGGGTGGTGACGGCGGTACAGGCGGAAGCGGTGACACAACGGCCACAGATGGCGTGGGTGGTTACTGCATCACCGATTCCGCCCTGGCGGTGACCCAGGTCGGTACGGTCAATGCGGGTGCCAACCAAGCAACGGCGGCTCACTTTGTCAGTGGTGACAATCGCCTGACCCTAGAAAACGGTTATAGCCTGGGCGGCAATGTGCAGGCTAATGGCAATAATGATGTGTTGGCACTGGGCGGCAGCGCTGATGGCACCTTTGATACTTCGTTAGTTGGAACGGATGCCTCCGATATTTTTCGTAGATTCGAATCTTTTGAAAAAGCCGGTGGCAGCGCCTGGACGTTAACGGAAGGCACTGCTCAGGACTGATGGGTGAGTGAGGGGGGGGGGCACTTCGGTCTGATTGGCTCGGACGTCATCTGGACTGGCGACCATACCTTTACTGGCTCTGCCGTTCTTAACAATGGTGCGAGCCTTTCCCTTGGTGCCGCCGGCAATACCGGTTCCATTGTGGGGGATCTGCACTTCAGTCGTGTCAGCACCCTGGAAATCAATCGGGCCAACGACTACCTCTATGACGGTGCAATTTCTGGTGACGGTAACCTGATCAAGAACGGCGCCATGAATGGGGTGGGTTTTACCGTGAACAGAGGTGGCCTGCTGGGCGGCAGCGGCGCACTGGGCAATACCACGGTGCAATCCGGCGGCCCCCCTGGCGCCGGGCGAAGGCTTGGGCACGCTCACCGTCGACGGCAACCTGACCCTGGCCCAGGGCAGCCTGCTGGATTTCGAGTTTGGTGCGCCAAGCGTTGATTTCTCGACACCGGGCTCCAGCGACAGTGTTTCCATCAACGGCGATCTGGCTATCAATGGTGCCACGCTGACCCTGAACGACACCGGCAGCTTTGGTCGGGGCCTGTACCGCCTGTTTGATTACACCGGCTCCCTTTCCGGAAGCAACGGTGGCCTGCAGCTGGCCAGCCCGGATCCGTCCTACGGCCTGCAATACCTTACCGGCGACAAACAGATCAACCTGATCAACACCGGTGGCACCACGTTGAATTTCTGGAACGCCAACGGCTTGGTCAGCGGCACTACCCAGGGCGGCGGCGACGGCACCTGGACAGCGACGAATTCCGTCTGGACCGATGCCAGCGGTTCTGTCACCGGTCCCATGATCCCCAGCCCCGGCTTTGCCATCTTTGCGGGGGATGCCGGCACCGTAAAGGTATCTGATGTGGATGGCGCGGTGGAAGCCGACGGCCAGTAGTGGCTATCAGGCCACCATCGACAGTGTGATCAGCGGCAACAACGGCTTGATGAAAACCGGCGAAGGCACGCTGGTTCTGGAGAACCACAGAGTGGACGAAAGAACTGGCTGTGTCGGAATGTGATGTGAGCATCACCGGGCAGCCACAGGTCGTGGCTGAGCTCGCACCAGAGCATGAACCAGAACCTGAAGAGCTTACGGTAACGACACGGCCCACGGCGAGGATAGCTCGGTGACCGGGCAAGGTTGCAAAGGCAAGAGAGGTGATGATCTTAAAGACTGCCACAAGCCCGATCGCCGGGTCACGTTGTTGTTGGCTTCGCGAGTTCCGAGTTTTGGCGAAGAGGCAGGCATTAGCGCAGATGAACCATGACGAGCTGGAAAAGCAGATTTTCCGATCAAGATTGAAAAGGGATCTGTCGTGGTAAAATCGGTTGTGGAAAGGGCTGGAACCCCGTGGTACTCCCGAGTGAGAATTTCTGATTCCTCAAGAATGACCTTTGATTCGCTGCGCTGGATGGAGTTCACCCTAGCGAAGGTAAACGAGTCGTTGAGGTGCAGTCAGAAGAAACTGATCCAAGTTGGTGCCCGGTATTTCTTGGAGCGGGGTGAAGCTTTCATAAATGTTAGTTAAAACAATGGACTGAAAAACCTGAGCAGTTGGCCAGCTTTTTGCTGTGACCGTCTAGTAAGCGATTTAAACCAAAACGCGAAATGAAACAAAAGCTCAGGAGATTATCCATGAAACCCAAATCTAGCCTGGTACTTGCTGCCACACTCAGTATGTCCATGTCCGTACTGGCAGAAGACCCCATGAAGGTTGGCTTCGTTTACGTTGGTCCCGTCGGGGATCACGGCTGGAGCTATCAGCATGACTTGGGGCGTCTGGCCCTTGAAGAGCATTTTGGCGATAAAGTGTCTACCACCTATGTCGAGAACGTGAGTGAGGGTGCTGACGCAGAGCGTACCATTCGGCGACTCGCTCAGGCCGGCAATGATGTAATCTTCACCACCTCCTTTGGATTCATGAATCCGACGGCCCGTGTAGCAGAGCAATTTCCCGACATTACCTTCCTGCATGCCACGGGGTACAAGCGAGGTGAAAACCTTGGCACCTACTTGTCCGTCACCTATGAAGGTCGCTATGTCACTGGAACGGCCGCTGGTCTGGTGACCGAAACCGATACCCTGGGCTATATCGCCTCTTTCCCTATTCCAGAAGTCATTCGCGACATCAACGCCGTGTACTTGGGTGCCAAGGAGGTGAATCCGGATATTGAGCTCAAGGTCGTTTGGGTCAACACCTGGTTCGACCCGGCTAAAGAAGCTGATGCAGCCAATGCCCTGATGGACCAGGGGGTAGACGTGATTATTCAGCACACCGACAGCCCGGCACCGCTGATTGCAGCAGACAAGCGAGGCAATTGGGGTGTTGGTCAGGCCTCTGATATGCGGAAGTTTGGTGGCGATGCGCACCTGTTGTCTGTGGTAAATGACTGGGCGCCGTACTATATCGATACCGTGCAGTCGGTCATGGACGGGGCCTGGGAGCCGGCCGATTACTGGGGCGGGATTTCTGACGACGTGATTCAGGTGGTTGGTATCTCAGAGCGCCTGACCGATGAACAGCGCGCCAAAGTGAATTCGGTAATGGAGTCAATCGACAAGGGTGAGTTCCATCCGTTCACTGGTCCCCTGAAAGACCAGTCGGGCGAACTTCGGGTGCCTGAAGGTGTTTCAATGACCAAGGAAGAGTTGGCTGGCATGAACTGGTACGTTGAAGGTATGACCGCTACGCTGCCGCAATAAAAGCTTGCGCTTTTGCCCATAAAAAGCCAGCAGGTAAGTGGCCTGCCGGCTTTATTATGGGAAGTGCTTGTTCAGGCGTTTTTCAGGAGTGCCGCAACGCTATTCCGGACGCTTCGTGTCAAGTCCGCTTCGTCAAGGCCGGCGACACATCCGTCGCTGACGATGCGCTTGCCGTGTATAAAACTGTGCTTGACGTGTACCGGCTCACCGCACATAAGCGGTGACATCAGTGGAGCGTGCACGCCTGCAAAGCGTGGATTGTTGACGTCATACAGCACCAGGTCCGCCGCTTTTCCGACGGCCAGGCTACCGGTATTTTCCAGACCAAGGAGGTCTGCGCCACCCTGGCTTCCCCATTCAAGAACCTGCTCCAGTGTCGTGGCATCGGGCCCGTTCTGAGCCCGGTGAATTAACCAGGTCAGGTTCAGTTCCTGCAGCATCGATCCGGATTCGGCAGAGGCCGAACCGTCTACTCCCAGGGAAATGGGCACACCGGCTTCAGCCATCAGGATCACCGGGGCAATCCCGCTGCCAAGGCGGCAGTTTGAGGTGGGGCAGTGCGCGATGCCGGTCTGGGTGGCGGCGAGGCGTTCGATGGCATGAGCGTCACTGTGAACCAGATGCGCGTACCAGACGTCCTTCCCCAGCCAACCGCAGGATTCCGCATAATCGATCGCGCTCTGACCATATCTCTTATGGGCCTGAATTTCGTCGAAGTCTACCTCCAGCAAGTGCGAGTGCATTCTCAGTTTGTTTTCCCGTGCCCATTGCGCCTGGGCTTTCAGGCCTTCCGGAGAACTGGAATGGATCAGGCTGGTCGGCGCCACAACCAGTTTTTTCATGGCGTCTGGCCCGGCTTGATGGTGTTTTTTTCGGGTTGTGTCGAGGCGGTCGATGATTTGGTCGATACTTTCCGGCTCGATCTTGTGTTCGATCATGCCTTCATGGGAGCCGGTTTCCGTGGCGCTGCCCCGGCACAGAACCATCCGGATGCCGAGTTCCTCGGCGGCCTGCCAGACGGCGTCTTCCAACTCCGAGCTGGTGGTGCTGTGGTAAAGGTAATGGTGGTCGGCACAAGTGGTGGCGCCGGAACGAATCAGTTCATACAGTCCCAGACGAGCGGCATGGTACATAAGTTCTGGCGTCACCTTTGGCCAGAAGCGGTAGGGTACGCTGCTGAGCCAGCCTCCAAGATCCTGATTCAGCCCTTCCGGTACGCCCTTCATGATGGACTGGGCAAGGTGATGGTGGGTATTCACCAACCCTGGCCAGACCACGCAGCCGGACGCATCAATGACGGTTTCCGGGGCCTCCTGTGTGGGGGCGAGGGCGTTGCCCAGCTCGGTAATGTATCCGCCCCGGATGCGCAGGTCCCGGGCATCCGAAAACCCGGTGGACGCGACTGCGACGGCGTTCTTGATAAGGTAGTCCAATGGTTGCTCCTCTCGATGTTCAAGAGCAATGTCCCGAGGTGTTGCCGGTATCGCGCGTTCCTCTGACCGCTTCTACTCTTCTGAATGGTGGTTACCCCGGACTGCAATGCAAGATTGCGGCCATTTGCTGACCGGTTGGTCAGAGTAGGTGCTGCCTCGTTGTCGGCGGTTTTAATGCGCCACGCTGGTGCGAGGCTTCCGAAGGCTGCACTCGAATGGCTCTCCTGAAGCTCGCCCTGATACGCCGTGCAGGCCCGGGCCCCTGAATTTCAAAGCGGTTGCAGAGCTAGTCATATGGCACAAATGCTGCATCTTTTTGCATGGCAGGTCAGGTTCCTCCGGGGATCGCCTGCGAGTCTGAGTAGAAGCAGTCAGGAATCGCCAGACACGCGACTTCGGGTCATTGCTCAGTCGTCGACCGAAAGTGCCTGCAGGCGCGGTTGGCGGCGATGGCCATGCACTGCCTCCCGCATTCCTGCCATGTTTGCTTTCGGAAACCGTTCTAATCATTGGCGATATGCCGGGAGGCACAATGACTCACACTGCAGAAAAATACGCGCTGAAAGAACTGGACCTGGAAACGACCTTTGGTGGTATGGGTCGGGAGGTCGAAGGGGACATACCCGTTATCGATCTGTCCGACTTTGATCGCCGTAGAGAAGAGATCACTGATCAGCTTTGGCAAGCTGCCACTGACGTGGGCTTTTTTCAACTGTCCAATCACGGGCTTGAACTCGACCTGATCAAGCAGGCTTTTGCATTGTCCGAGTGCTTTTTTGCGTTGCCGGAAAGCAGCAAACAACAGTATCCGCTGAAAAAAGGACTGAATTCCGGTTGGGAGTTCAAGTCACAGGTACGGCCGTCCACCGGAACGGCGGATGAGAAAGAGTCGTTCCAGATTACGCTCCCACACATGGATGATCTCTGGCCGAACCAGACGGTGGTCCCGGAATTCAGCCGGGTGATGCTGGATTTCGAGAACCGCGCCTGGCAGCTGGGTATGACGGTTCTGTCGTGCTTTGCCGATCGTCTCGGGTTTGAGAGGGACTTCTTTGGCCGGGCCCATGATCGCAGTTTGGAGGATTATCAGAGCACGCTCCGGTTGCTGCACTATTTGCCCCTGGCCGACGATGCCCGCCTGGATGAATCCATCTGGCGCGCCGGGGCCCATACCGATTTTGATTGCCTGACCATGGTGTTCCAGCAGGAAGGCCAGGGTGGCCTGCAGGTCAGCCCGGGCAAAGACGCCGAGGGCAAAGGTGATGACCGGGAGTGGTTCACTGTGGCGCCGAAAGAGGACCGGATTACCTGCAATATCGGCGACATGCTGATGCGCTGGAGCGATGACCGTCTGAAGTCGACCCTGCATCGGGTCAGGATGCCGAAAGAGGGCGAATACAAGGGGCCCCGATACAGCATGGCGTTCTTCTGTCAGGCGAACAAAGAGCAGGTTATTCAGGGGCCGGGAAAGAAATACCCGCCGATCTCTGCACGGGACTACCTGTTGCAGCGAATCCAGGCCAACTTTGATGCCGCAGAGAAGGCGGCCGAAGCCCGGAAGTAATCGGGATAGAACGTTCCAAAGTGAAAAAGGCCTCCTTCGGGCAAGCCGTTCACTTAAAGTGGATCTGGGTTGGCCGGACCGGGTAGCAAGAGGGTCGATGGATATTTCCATCGGCCCTTTTTTATGAGCTGACCTTGGTGTATTTGTCCAGATAGATGATCTTTTCTAAGTCCACTGGGCCT